>VGBQ01000041.1 GCA_016870425.1 Actinomycetota bacterium
GCACACTCGGTGGCAAATTGCCGGTCGCGAACCTGGCGCCGGTGGGTGAGCGTGAGGCTAGCCCCCCAGCACGCGCCAGGCCGACCACGTCTCCGCCTCGCCTCCGCATGACGCCGGCCGCGGCGTGCCGGTCTCAGGGGCGAGCCAGACGGGGGGCATGTCCGCGAATGTCACCTGGAGGCGGTCGCCGACGTTCTCGCAATCGGCGGTGAGCGGATCGGGGTGCGCACCCTGGGCGAGCAACCACGCCTCAGCCGCCTGCGCCGCCGGTGGCAGGCAGCTTCGACCGCGCAGGTGGCCGGCCGTTGAGGGCGTCGGGCCCGAGTCGATCAGGCTCTGCGCCACGGCGGCATCGAGCCGGCCGTAGACGAGACCGTCGCCGACCAGCAGCGCCGTGGGCGCAAAGCGGTGTCCGCCGAGGTGAGAGCACTCCCAGACCCGATCGTTGCTACTCGTCACAGCAGAGGTGAGTGCGCCCACCAGGGCGCGTCCGTCGAGTCCGCAGCACAGGTCCCGCGAGGAATTGGTGCATACGGCGAGCAGGGGGGCCTGCGGATCCGGACGAGCGAGCCCGTCCGTCGGGCCGGAGGCGGGCCAGTCGAGCAGGTCGGCGTGCTGATCGACCACGGCGACGCGTGGAGGGGGATCGTGAGGCAGGGAACCGCATATCCACACTCGGAGTGGGGCCTGGGGATCGGTCGCGGGATGGCGACCGGGTCGGCGTACTAGCACGACGCGGCGTTCGGGCGTGGACGGCAGTTGCCGCACCACGGGCACGTGGCACTCCTCGACGGCACGCCGACCCCAGGGCCCCGGCACCTCGATGAGCCACCACCAGCGAGCGGCGGGCGCGGTGCCTGCGAGGGGTTCGGCACGTGCCGACTCCCGGCAGCGAGTCATCGGGGAGGCCCGGCGACGCTGGCCACCGGGCCGGTGAGGGGTGCGCCCGAGGCGTCGCGCCTGTCCGGACCCGGCGGGAGATCGAGCGGCGTCCCGGAGGCTGCACAGGCACGCGCGGGCCCCACCCCGGCCCACCCGATGATGAGGGTGTCCTCGAAGCGCAGGAAGCGATGGGCACGCACGCCGGCGGTGCCTCGACCCTTGCGGGGGACGTCCGCGAGTGGCGTGACCTTGGCGGTGAAGGCGGAGGTGCCCGGGAGAGCCGAGCGCGACCCCGCCACGGTGACGATGACCGCATCGGGATCGTCTCCGGGCACGGTGCAGCAGGCGATGACCTCAGCACCCTCCGCGAGGCGGATGCCCGCCATCCCGGATGCGGTGCGTCCCTGAGGGCGCACAGCATCAGCGGCGAATCTCAAGGCCTGCGCGTCGGAGGTGATGAGGACGATGTCATCGCCGGGCACGCTCTCCTGCGCTCCGACGACGCTGTCCTCATCAGTCAGGGCGATGAGGTCCCAGTCGCGCTTGGTAGGCGGGCCCTGCACGGCGACGCGCTTGACGATGCCTAGCCGGGTGCCCAGGACGACAACGGCAGGCGGGTCGCTCACCTCGGCGAGCCCCACCACGCGCTCGTGCGGTCCGAGGTCGAGGAGCGCGCCGAGGGGTGCACCGCCGCCGAGCGCGGGGGCGTGAGCCGACGGAGGCAGGATCGGCATCTCCACGACAGGAAGCCGGAGCGCGCGGCCCCGGCTGGTGATCACGGCGACCTCGCCCCGACCGGTAGCCATCGTCGCGCCGACGATCACGTCATGCGTGGCCCGGGGCCCGTCGCCGGCGACGTCGGGGCCCGCGGTGCGAGCGATGAGTCCGGTCCCTGAGAGCAGCACCCGGCAGGGTGAGTCCGCGATCTCCAGCGACCGGGCGGACGCCGGTCCGACCGTGGCGCCCTCCTCGAGCAGGATCGTGCGGCGTGGCGTGGCATGCTGCTCGGCCACCGACAGCAACTCCTCCGCGACGACAGCACGCAGCGCGGCCTCGTCGTCGAGGATCCCGCTGAGTTCGTCGATGCGACGGGAGAGCTCGTCGCGCTCGGACTCCAACTCGATACGAGAGAACTTCGTGAGCCGGCGTAGCGGCATCTCGAGGATGTACGTCGCCTGCTCGATTGACAGGTCGAAGACACTCATCAGGCGCTCACGTGCGGCAGCCGTGTCGTCACTGCCGCGAATGAGCTGGATGACCTCGTCGATGTCGATGATGGCGACGAGGAGTCCCTCGACGAGGTGGAGCCGCTCGCGGGCGCGAAGGCGCCGATGCTCACTGCGCCGACGCACAACCTCGCGGCGGTGGTCGACGAAGACCTCCAGGAGCTCGCGCAGCCCCAGGGTGCGGGGCTCGCCATCGACGAGAGCGACGGCGTTGATGGTGAAGGCGTCTTCGAGTGGCGTCAGGCGGTAGAGCTCCTCCAGCATCGCCTCGGGGTTGACCGACGGCGCCAGTTCGATGACCAGGCGCAATCCGTGCTCGCCGTCGGTGAGGTCCAGCAGGTCGGAGATGCCCTGCACCTTCTTGCTGGTGACGAGGTCCTTGATGCGTTCGATGACCCGTTCTGGACCCACACCCAGAGGGAGTTCGGTGACGACGATTCCCCGCCGCCGGGGGCTCACCTGCTCGATGCGCGCAGTCGCGCGCACTCGGAACGAACCTCGGCCAGTGGCGTAGGCCTCGCGGACTCCGGAGAGCCCCAGGATGGTCCCGCCTCCGGGGAAGTCCGGGCCCGGGACGAAGCGGATGAGCTCGTCCAGGGTGGCATCCGGGTTGAGCACGAGTTGCCGAGCAGCGGCCACGACCTCTCCGAGGTTGTGGGGCGCCATCGATGTGGCCATGCCGACCGCAATGCCGGCGGCGCCATTGACGAGAAGCGCAGGAAAGCCGGCGGGGAGCACGGTCGGCTCCAGTTCGCGCCCGTCGTAGTTGGGGACGAAGTCGACGACGTCCTCGTCCAAGGACTCGGCGAGTGCCAGCGCGGATGCGGCCAGGCGGCACTCGGTGTAGCGCATGGCGGCCGGCCCGTCGTCCGGTGAGCCGAAATTGCCGTGCCCGTCCACGAGGGGAAGGCGGAGGGTGAAGGGCTGTGCCATGCGGACCAGGGCGTCGTAGATCGCCGAGTCGCCGTGAGGGTGCAGGCGCCCCATGACCTCGCCGACGACACGGGCGCTCTTGACATGCCCCCGGTCCGGCCGCAGACCCATCTGGTGCATTTGGAAGACGATGCGCCTCTGCACCGGCTTCAGGCCGTCGCGCGCGTCCGGGAGCGCGCGTGAGTAGATCACTGAGTAGGCGTACTCGAGGAAGGACGAGCGCATCTCGGTGTCGACGTCGACGTCGACGATACGGTCGATGGGTTCGCCCTTGCGTGCCACGCCCGAGAGCCTACGGGCGACCACCGGGCTGACCGACGGCACGCGCCGCCGTCTGCGTGGCGAGTCGCAAAGCAGCCGCTACATCCCCTTGACGGACCCACTCAGCGAGGAAGCCTGCCGCGAAGGCATCGCCGGCCCCCGTCGTGTCGCGCGCGGATGCGGCCACGGCGGGGGCCTGCCACCTCTCGTCGCCGAGCCCGGCGACCGCGCCATCGGCCCCGGTCTTGACGACGGCTAGGAGCCCCCGTCGCGCGAGCTCCGCGACAGCCTCGTCGGGGCGCGAGCGCCCGGTGAGTGCGCGCGCCTCCGCAGCGTTGGCGAAGACGAGATCCCCCTCGCCCAGCCAGGCAAGGAACGTCTCGGCACCCACGGCGAGAAGCGGAGCCTCGGACGACGCATCGACACTCACCGTGATTCCTCGACCGCGAGCGTGGCGGAGGGCGGTGAGCGCTGCGTTGCGCGATCCCTCCCTCAGCAGGGAATAGCCGCTCACATGGAGATGGTCGTCTGTCTGCCACGCGGCGGTGCCCAGGTCGGCAGCGCGCAGGCCGGAGTTGGCACCGGGGTCAGCAAACATCGTGCGCTCACCGTCGGGTGTGACGACGACGACGCAACGGCCTGTGGGCACGTCCGGGTCCGATGACACATCCAGGCTGACCCCCGCCGCTTCCAGGTGGCGGAGCACTCGCCGACCATGTTCGTCGCCGCCGACTCGCGCCATCAAGGCGACTCGCATGCCGAGCTCGGCAAGCCACGCGGCGAGATTGGCCGCGGAGCCGCCATCGACGTCACGCACCCGGGCTGGCGTATCCGACCCCCAAGCGGTCGGTGCCCCCGTGCTGACGATCACGTCGGCCATGACCTCCCCGACGACGCGGATGGTGCGGGCCTTCGCCATGTCGATGGTCAGGGGCTCGCGACGGCCACCCGGGCCGCGAGGTCGGCGTTGCGCAGGATGATCTGCGTGTTGGCCTCGAGGCTTCGCCCGGCGGAGGCGCGGTGGAAGTAGTCGAGGAGGAACGGCGTGACGTCCTTGCCCCTGACACCGGATGTCTCGGCGAGGCCGAGCCCCTCGGCCAGCAGGCGATCATGCAGGTCGGGGTCCATCTGCAGGTCCTCCGGCAAGGGGTGGGCCACCACGAGGGCGCCGGGAATCGCGAGTGCGCGGCGTGCCCGTGCGAGGGTGGCGACCTCCTCGGGTGCATCGACCCGGTAGTCGATCGGGCTGCCGGAGTCGGAGAGGTAGAAGCCCGGGAATCGATCGGTGCCGTAGCCGACGATGGCCACGTTGAGGGTCTCCAGACGCTCGAGGGTCGCTGGGACATCGAGGATCGACTTCACCCCCGAGCACACGACGATGACCGGCGTCGTGGAGAGCGACGTCAGGTCAGCTGACTCATCCCACGTGTCTCGGGCGTGACGGTGCACGCCGCCCAGCCCCCCGGTGGCGAAGACGCGGATGCCGGCGAGGTGAGCGAGATGGCTTGTGGCCGCCACCGTGGTGGCCGCGTGACCGCCGCGTGCGACGACGGTGGCGATATCGCGGACGCTGACCTTGACGATGTCGTCGAGGTCGGCCACCCGAGCCAGGTCGGCGTCGGAGAGGCCGATCCGGACACGGCCGTCAAGCACCGCGATCGTCGCCGGAGTGGCCCCGTGGCGTCGCACCGTGGACTCGACCTCGCGGGCGACCCGGAGGTTCTCGGGGCGCGGCAGTCCGTGGCTGATGATCGTCGACTCGAGGGCGACCACGGGTCGCCCGTCGGCGAGGGCAGACTCCACCTCGGGGGCGACCTCCCATGCGGCTGTCATCCCGGCACCGTAGCGCTCCCCGGGCGCCGGGCCCGCGGGTGTGTCGGCAGGCGCATGCCCGGGATGGAAGGATGAGCGCCATGACGGACGCGGGCACCCTGCACCGCCGACTGCGCGGCGACATCGAGCGGAGCGGTTACTACCCCGCCCTTGTCGCCGACGCCCTGGAGACGGCCCTGGCAGGGGAGCCCCTGGTGTCCTACGTCGTCCACCATGAAGCGACCTTTGACCGCGACGAGTTGCGTCGCCACGTCACCGTGCTCGTGCTGACGCCCACGCGCCTCATCGTGGGTCACACCGATGAGCACGGACCTGATGACTCCTGCCCTGAGCCCTACGCGTCGGCCTCGACGGAGGCGGTGCGCCTGGAGAAGGTCGACTCCGTAGTGGTCACGCGCGTGGTGGCCAACCCCGCGCGCCATCGCGCCGGCGGCCCCATGCGCGAGGTCGTGCTCACCATCGGCTGGGGCGCTGTGGCGCGCATCGACCTGGAGCCGGCGGGGTGCGGGGATGCCGAGTGCGAGGCGGACCACGGCTACACCGGCACGGCGAGCAACGACGACCTCTCCCTGAGAGTGTCGGAGGCTGCCGATGGCTCGGACGTCGTGAGCCGCACCCTGGCCTTCGCGGCGTCTCTCTCGGAGGCGACCGCGGCCCGGTTGCGGTGACGGGCCTTCCTCTTCCCCCGCCCTACGGCACCGGCACGCTCGCCGACGTCCTACCCTCGGCGGCCAGCGTCCTGGGGGTCCCGGGGTTCATGGACCGGCTGAGCTTGGGGGATCGCAGCACCATCCCCGACGCGGTCACGGTGCTCCTGGTCGACGGGCTCGGCTGGTGGCCGTGGCGGGACCGACTCCACGACACCCCTGCGCTCGCCGCCATGACCGGTCGGCAGTTGAGCACGACCATCCCCTCGACGACCCCGACGGCCCTGGCCAGTCTGGGGACGGGGCTCCCGCCCGGCGCGCACGGGATCGTGGGCGCGGCCTTCCGCGTGTCTGAGGACGATGCGATCTTGCATCCGCTGTCCTGGTCCGCGGAGCCGCATCCGCTGGCCATCCAGCCCGAACCGACCGTGTTCGAGCGGGTGGCCTCATCGGGCCAGCCGGTGGTGCGGGTCGGGGCCTCCGCCTATTCCGACACCGGGCTCACGCGGGCGGTCCTGCGGGGCGGGGAGTACGCCGGCGTCGACTCACCGGACGCTCTCGTCGAGAGGCTGGCGCGGCACAAGCGAGGCCTGGCCTACGCCTACGTCCCGGATCTGGACCGCACCGGACACGTCCACGGTGTCGACTCGACGGAGTGGCGCGCCTGCCTCACGGCGGTGGACGCACTCGTCGGACGCGTCGTCGAAGCGCTGGACGAGCGCCACCTGCTCCTGGTCACTGCGGATCACGGCATGGTCGACTGCCCCCCGGCCGCGCGCGTGAAGCTCGAGGACCTGCCCGCCTTTTCCCTCGTCGATGTCGTCGCCGGGGAGCCGCGCATGCGGCATGTCTACTGCCGGCCGGGGTCTGCGGATCGACTCTGCGTCGCCTGGCGCGAGGCCCTGGGGGAGCGAGCCTGGGTGCTCAGCCGCGACGAGGTGGCGGAGGCCGGCCTGATGGGCACCCCGGATGACTATGCCGACCGCATCGGGGACGTCGTGGTGCTGGCGCGGGGCGACACAGTCCTGGTCAGCGATGTCGACCCGCTCGTGTCATCCCTCGTAGGCCAGCATGGATCCGTGAGCGACGCCGAGATGGACATTCCCCTGCTCCAGGCCTGGGGGAGCGGTCGTGGCTGAACTCGTCTTCTTCTCCGGCACGATGGACTGTGGCAAATCCACGCTGGCGCTGCAGACGGATCACAACCATTCCTCGCGAGGGCGTGCGGGCCTGGTCTTCACGCAAATGGATCGCGCAGGCTCATCCGTCCTGTCCAGTCGACTCGGGCTGCGCGTCGATGCCATCGAGGTGCAGCCATCCCTCGACCTGCGTCGCGTCGTGGTGGACCACCTCTCGTCGGGCGGCAGGCTGGACTATCTCATCTGCGACGAGGCGCAGTTCTACACCCCGGACCAGATCGAGCAGTTGGCCGACGTGGTCGATGAGTTCGGCATCGATGTATACGCCTTCGGCATCACGACGGACTTCCGCACACGGCTCTTCCCGGGATCGGCTCGCCTCATCGAACTTGCTGACCGGGTGGAGGTGCTGCAGGTGGCCGCGCTGTGCTGGTGCGGCCGGCGGGGCACGCACCAGGCGCGGACCATCGCCGGCACCATCGTGCGCGACGGGGATCAGGTCGTCGTCGGCGATGTCGACGGAGCGGGTACGGGGCAGGTGGCCTACGAGGTGCTCTGCCGCGACCACCACAGGAGGGGCATCACGGCTGCACACGCTGGTCGCGAGCACCAGTCGCGCGAGCCCCTGCCCTTTGGCGATTAGCCGCCCGGAGCAGGGCGGATCAGGTGTCGGACTGCCCAGCCCCGAAGAGGATCTCGTCCCATCGGGGCACGCTCGCGCGGCGGCCCTTGCGTGACTTCCCCCGCGCTGCCTCGGCCGGCGATGGCGCGGGCACGTCGACGTCATCACTGTCTGCTCCGCCAGCCGCATCATGAGCACCGTCGGTCTCATCGTCGCTGGCGTGAGCATCCTCGTCGTGCACGCGTGCCGGTGTGGCTTCATCGCGCGGAAGGGACACGGTGGACGTCGTGGATCGCAGCGGTACGACGACATCCTCGGAGGCGAGGCGGTGCGACGCAGCGTCATCGGGTTGGACTGAGCGAGACCGGGGGTCGTAGACCCACGTGGAGATGGGGGAGTCCTCGCCGAGCGCGGCCACCACGGTCCAACGGCCATCCGGTCGACGCCAGGAGTCCCAGCGCAGATCGTCGATGCTGTCGCGCACGTCGCGGCGGACCAGGGTCTCCAGGTCCTCCGTGCCCGGTCGCACCACGCACGCACGCGCCTGCTCACTGACCCACGCACGCTCGGCGAGAGGCGGCCCGCTGAAGCGCTCGATAGCCGCCTGGTCCATGCCGGTGTCGTCGACCAGCTCGGCGACGGTCGCGCCGGAGCGGATCCGGGATTGGATCTCCCGGGGGCTCAGCGTGTCCAGGGTGGCCTCCTCGCGGCGGGACGCACGACGTGCGTCGAGGTCAGACGTTAGCCCACAATCACGCGTGGCGGGCGTGGACCCCGCGACGCACCCGGCCGTGGCCGGCAAGTGCCACGACGGCGACGAGGCAGGCGGCGCCCAGCGTCACCAGCAGACCCGCCTGCGGACCCGCCTGATCAATGAGCCAACCCGCCCCCGCGGCCGAGGCTGCGACCCCGATGCCGATCGACGAGATCGCCCAGGACAGCCCCTCGGTGATCTCCGAGGGCCGCACGAGGACCTCCACGAGGGTGAAGCAGGTGATGAGAACAGGTGACACCGCCAGCCCGGCAACAAAGGCGAGGATTCCGAAGGCGAGCAGGCCGGGGCGCAGCAGCAGCGGCAGGGTCACGGCCAGCAGGGCCAGGGATGCGAGGAGCAGCACCCGGGGCAGGCGCGCGTCGCTGGACGATGACGACCGCGCGCCCACGACCAGAGCCGACGCCATCGACCCGGCGGCATAGGCGGCCAGGATGAGTCCGGCCAGGGCGCGGCGGTCGGCGTCGTCTGCCAGGGCGACCGTGGCGACGTCGATCGAGCCGAAGACGCCGCCGATGGCGACGAGCACGATGAGCACGGCGGGCATGCCTGTGCGGCGCAGGGGATGGCCGCCTGACGACGTCGGTCGGCCGGCCGCTGGAGGCTCGGTGCTGCGCTGGGCGAGCAGGAGCGTGGAGCCCACGGCCACGAGCGCAGCAGCAGCGATCACCGGTGCTGGCGCGGAGAGAGCGACGGCAAGGAACGTCGCGAGCGGGGGCCCGACGATGAAGATCAACTCATCCAGGACACCCTCGAATGCGAAGGCGGTGCGCAGTCGATTGTCAGGGCCCAGGGCGTGGGCCCAGCGAGCTCGCACGAGGGCGCCGGTGGCTGGCTGGGTGGCCCCTGAGATGACCGCCAGGGCGATGAGGGCCGCCGGACTCCAGCCGGCGACCGCTGACCACGCCAGCAGGAGGAGCGTGACGGCATGCACGGTGACCAGGACCCGCACCACGCGCAGCTGTCCCCATCGGTCCACGGCCCGCGAGCCGAGGGGGTTGATGAGTGCGCTGCTGACGGTGTACGCCGCCGCCACGACTCCCGCGAGCGCGTAGGAACCGCGCAGTTCGCTGACCATGAGCACGATCCCGAGTGCCACCATCGAGATGGGCAGCCGCGCAACGAAGGCGGCTGCGGTGAATCTCGCGGCGCCGGGTCGACGCAGGATGTCGACGTAGGGACCGGTCACGCGCACGGCACGAGGCTAATGGCACGCTGGCGGCATGAGCCCGACGCCTACCCCACCCGATACCGCCCTCCTCGATGAGCTGGTGGCCCTGGCCCGTGCTGCGGCTGAGGCTGCCGGGGCATTCCTGCGCGATGAGCGGCCGCGGGATCTGCAGGTGACGGCGAAGTCCAGTCCCACGGATGTGGTGACCCAGATGGACCGGGCTGCGGAGGAGCACCTCATCGCAACGATCCTCGGAGCGCGTCCGGGCGATGGCATCCTCGGAGAGGAGGGCGGTGAGCGCCACGGATCCTCGCCTGTGCGCTGGGTCATCGATCCGCTCGACGGCACCACCAACTACCTATACGGCATCCCGCTGTGGTCGGTCAGCGTGGGCGTCGAGCTCGACGGTGAGGTGGTCGCGGGCGTGGTGTGCGCCCCGGAGATGGGATCGACGTACCTTGCCCGGCTAGGGGGAGGGGCCTGGGCGGAGTCCCGGCACGGCTCGCGGGCCCTGCGCGCCTCGGCCGTCACGGACCTAGCCCTATCGCTGCTCTCCACCGGATTCGGGTACGACAGTGAGCAGCGCCGCCGCCAGGCGGAGTCCCTTGTCGCCGTGGCACCACGGGTGCGCGATGTCCGCCGACTCGGGTCGGCCGCGATCGATCTGTGCTGGGTCGCAGCGGGACTCACCGACGCATACGTCGAATCGCGTCTCAATCCCTGGGATGTGGCGGCCGGTGCCCTTATCGCGCAGGAGGCGGGCGCCGTCGTGCTCGGTGCGCGAGATCCGCAGACGGCTCCCTTCGTCATGGCTAGTGCACCGGGGATTGCCGATCAGTTGCAGACGCTGCTCATGGCCTCTTCGACTCGTTAATCGATGCGGCGGAGCTCAGCGGCGTACCAGTGAGCGTTGTGCACGTAGGTGGTGGCAGCGTGCTCGATGAGCGCCGGATCCGCAGCGCCTTCGACGATGCGAGCCGGCACCCCGCGTGCTAGCGCGCGCTCCGGCACGATGGTGCCCGGGGCGACGAGCGCCTGCGCGGCGACCAGTGCTCCCTGGCACACGCGGGCACGGTGGAGCACGGTCGCCCCTGAGCCGACAAGAGCGCCGTCCTCGATGACGCACCCCTCGAGGTGAGCGAGATGGCCCACCGTGCATCCGTCGCCGATCACCGTGTCCAGTTCCCCCGTGCAGTGCACGATCGCGCCGTCCTGGATCGACGTGCGCTCGCCCACCAGGATCCGGCCGTGATCGCCTCGCAGGACCGCACCGGGCCACACGGTGGATTCCGCTCCGATGGCGACGGCACCGATGATGACGGCATCGGGGTGGACGAAGGCCCGATCGGAGATCTCAGGGGTCAACTCACCCAGGGCGTAGATCGGCATGGTCCCTCCTCGTGTGCGTGTCCCCGGCCAGTGTCCGCAACAATTCGTCCTCGCGCCACAGTGTCCCGGGGCGGGTCGAATCGGGCTCGACAGGGCCGCGTGTGAGGTGGCGCAGCGGCCTAGGGCACAATCTCGGGGTTGCTGGCACAATGCCATGCATCACCACTTGACCACTCGAGCTGCTGGGGGCACGCACCGCAATGGCTACCGACTACGACGCACCGCGCAAGACCGACGAGGAGCTCGCCGAGGACAGCCTCGAGGAGCTCAAGGCTCGTCGCGTCGATAAGGCGGCTTCCACGGTCGACGTCGACGAGGCGGAACTCGCCGAGACCCTGGAATTGCCGGGTGCCGATCTGTCCGACGAGAGCCTCACGGTGCGCGTGCTCCCGCGCCAGGCGGACGAATTCACCTGCAGTTCGTGCTTCCTGGTGCATCACCGCAGCCAGCTGGACCACGAGGGCAAGAACGGCCCGGTCTGCACGGACTGCGCCTAGCCGGCGACGATCCCGTCAGGACTCGTCGTCGGGGATCCCCTTGGACGCCGCCCGGTAGATCACGAGTTGGATCACGGCCGCCGTCGTGGCTGTCGCCAGAGTCCAGGTCAGGGCCCGGGCGAAGCTGACGGCGCGATCATCGACATTGGGTGGCTTCTTGCCCGTGACGGCCGAGTAGCCCGCGGAGAGCGCCCGGTCGGCCGCCCAGGTTGCGGCCAGGACCACGAAGGGCGCGGCAATCTTGAGCACAGGGTGCGCGGACTTCATCCGCGGCTCGGGAGAGTCCGACATGACCCCAGGCTATCGCTCGGCCTCCGGTGGCGGGCCCGGTGTCGGTGGGTGAGGAGCGAGGGCGGCCACGATCGCTGCGGTGAGGCGCTCGGGGTGGCGGGTGGTCACGACCCATCGGGGGTGGGGGTCCCGGGAGTCGTTGACGTCGATAGCCACCCCGCGCCGCGACGACCAGGGGCGCAGCACGAGATAGTCCCGCGGGTCACCATGTCGGCGCGCCTCGCGCATGCCGTGCGCATCCAGTGCGGATGCACCCGCAACAGCCGTGAGCGGCAGGCGCGCTCGCCCTGCCAGCACCACGCGATCATCGACGCGGATCGTGGGGCTGGTGAAGACGAGCACCCCCACGCCGGTGACCGCGACCGTCCCTCCGACAAGCCACCCCGCCGTCGCGCCGTACGCCGCCGAGTAGGCAACGCCGACGACGGCGGCCAGCGCGATGGCCAGCACCACGATCGCGATCGGCGGGTACAACCGCTCGCGGTAGACCGGGTGCTGACCGTCCCGACCCTCCACCCATGCGTGACCGGGGGCATCCGGCGACGACGCAGGGTCTCCCGGATGCAGCGCCATGCCTCCAGGGTGTCAGGGGCGACCGGCACGCGCGGATAGGGTCCGGGGGTGAGCGATCGTCGCGCGCGCCAGCGCAGTCCGCACCCACCCGACAACGCCGTCGTGCCGGCTCGCCACGAGCAGGCGCCGCGCCCGGGTGACGTAGTTGTCAGTCACTACCGGTGGTGCGTGGGCTGCGGTGCCGATCACCCGGCGGGCCTTCACCTGCGCGTCATCGCTGGCGAGGGGATGACGATGTCGAGCACACTCGACGTGGGCGACTTCCACCAGGGTGCTCCCGGTCTCGCCCATGGCGGCGTCATCGCGACAGCGATGGACGAGGCTATGGGGGCCCTCAACAGGCTGCTCCTCGTGCCGGTGGTCACGGTGCACCTCGAGGTTGACTACGTCAGGCCCGTGCCGGTCGGGACCACCCTGCACATCCACACCGAGATCGCCGGGCAGGTGGGGCGCAAGGTGTTCACCTCAGGTGTCGCCCGGCTCGACGCGCCCGACGGCCCTGTCGCGGTCGAGGCGGCAGCGCTTTTCCTCCAGGTGCCCATCGAGCACTTCGTCGAGCACGGCAGTCCCGCGCACATCGAGGCAGCCGTCCGGGAGCGCCCCGGTGGTGCGGCGGCCTGGCGACGGGAGGTCAGCCCGTGACCGAGTCGGTAGACGTGCTCATCGTCCGGCTGGATCCCGATCTGCCGCTGCCGGCTTACGCGCTCCCGGGCGATGCGGGCTTCGACATCTGCTCCCGCGTCGACGTGACCCTCGCGCCGGGTGAGCGGGTCGTCGTACCCACCGGCCTGGCACTGGCCCTGCCCGATGGCTACGCCGCCTTCGTCCACCCGCGCAGCGGCCTCGCCGCGCGGCACGGGGTCACGGTCGTCAACGCCCCCGGGACTATCGATGCGGGCTATCGCGGCGAGGTGCAGGTGTGCTTGCTCAACACCGACCTGCGCGAGACCGTGTCTGTGCGACGCGGGGATCGGATTGCCCAGATCGTCGTCCAGCGTGTGGTCCGGGCGGTCATGCACGAGGCCGAGCGCCTGCCCGACTCCCACCGTGGGCAGGGTGGCTACGGCTCGACAGGTAGCGTGAGCCGTCGCACAGAGGAGGATGCGTGAGCGAGCACGGACCCTGGGACGAGACGCAGGTCGACGGCCCCGATGGACGACTGGACTTCGGCGCGCTGTGGATCCGAGGAGTCAATGGCATGCAGGTCCAGGCGCAGGTCGACGAGGCTTCAGGTGCCGTGGGTGTCATCACGCTCAACCACGGCCAGGGTGGATTGCAGATCCAGGCCTTCGCCGCACCGCGCACGGCGGGCCTGTGGGATGAGGTGCGCGGCAAGTTGAAGGCTTCGATTTCGGGACAGGGCGGGGTCATCGAGGAGCACTCGGGCGACCACGGCATCGAGTTGCGCGGACGCGTCCCCGCGCAGGGTGGCCTGCAGCCGGTGAGATTCGTCGGCGTGGACGGGCCCCGCTGGTTCTTGCGCGGCCTCTTTCTCGGCTCGGCGGCCGAGCCCGGCGGGTCACCCGCACTGGAGGACGCGTTCCGCGACATCGTCGTGATTCGTGGGGGCGACGCCATGCCACCCGGTGATGCCCTGGCGCTGCGGCTGCCCGCTCAGGCCGCAGAGGCGTCCGATGAGGCGCCGATCCCGGAGTAGCCCCTGTGATCTAGGCCCGCGCTCCGCGCGTGGTGGCGAGGGCTTGCCTGAGTAGCCGGATCTCAGGGCGCGCGCCGAGTGCGATCGTGGGCCACCGCAGGTGCGAAGCCCAGTCCCACGCCACGGACGCCGGGTGGAATGCGTCCCCCATCCAGCCGAGCACCGTCACGGGCCCGCGAATGGCCGCGAGTTGCTCCGCCGTGGGTCCCATCCCGATGCTGGCCGCGTGGAGGCAGCGCGCGAGTTCGTCGTCGGCGTACTCAATCCAGGCGCGATCGAGTAGGGCTGCGATGTCCGGGTGAGCTCCGTCTGAGCGCAGTCGAAGGAGTGTCGCCGGGATCCCCTCGGCGGCGATGGAGTGTGCAGCGAGCAGCGTCGCGGTCGACGCGGTGCCCGGCGGGCCCAGCCATGCGGGGAGGACCAGGCGGATCCGGGGGAGTGCGCGCGTGCAAGTCGCGGCCCAGCGCGCGACGGCGTGCGCGCCGAGGCTGATGCCGACGACTTCCGTGCAGTCGCGATGGGCCAGGAGGGTCTCGTGAAGCCTGTCGACGATGTGTTCGATCTCACCTGAGCGGTCCTCGACGCAGACGGTTGCGGGCAGGGCACCCAGCAGGGCGCGCGCTGCTGCTCCCGTGGAGCCCGCGCCGTGGACGATCACCGTGGTCACGGTCGCAGTCTGGCCCACGGTGGCGGGTACCCTGCTGGAGAGCCCGGTCGCCTGGATCGGGTGCGGTCGAGGAGGCGCGCGTGGCCCGATGGTGGTCTTCCTGGACGCGCAGCCGGGACGAGGTCGAGGCGGGCGAGCTCGCAATGCAGGCGCATGAGCGGGGAGCCCAGGCGATTGCGGCCTGCCAGCGGGGTCAGAGCGTCTGCGTCCACGGCATGATCCGGTCGGTGACCCTCAGGCCCCGGGCCACGGCACCGAGCCTGGAGGCCGAGGTCTACGACGGCAGCGGTCTGATCACCCTGGTCTGGATTGGCCATCGTCGGCTGTCCGGCGTGGACGTGGG
>VGBQ01000042.1 GCA_016870425.1 Actinomycetota bacterium
CGACGTCGGGGTCGGAGAGGGGAAGGGCCACATGCTCTGAGCCGGCCACCGGCAACCCCCGCCAGGTGCGCCCGCGCCCGAGGTCGAACTCACGGGTGCGGCCACCCGACGAGCGGCGCTCGACGAGGGTGCCTCCGCGTCGAGCAAAACTCGGTGCGAGCAGCACCCCCGCGGCGCTGGCGCGCGTGCCTGAGCTGATGCCGAATGACCCCTCGATGAAGTAGCCGATGTCCAGCCGCGATGCGGGACGGCCCGCCTTGCGACAGCGCCGAAGTGCCAGCGCCCCCGCGAGGTTGCCCGGCACGTAGTCGTATCCGAACGCGGTGATGAGGCGTGCCCCGCTGGCCGATGCGCGCGGGCCATAGTCCTCGAAGACCCGCCGGATGAAGGGAGGCTCTCCCGTCGAGTCGAGGTACGCCGCTCCCGCGTCGACCGCTGCCTCCACTGCGGCGTCGCCCCACTCCACGAAGGGACCCACGGTCGTGACCAGCACGTCGGAGCGATCCTGGATGAGTCGGCGCACGGACGCGGGATCGCCCGCGTCCGCGACCGCGGTGGTGGGTTCGGCTCCCCGGCGCGGTGCCAGTGGAGCGAGCCGGTCGGCGAGACGAGCGACGGCGTCGTGGCGTCGCCCGGCCAGCACCGGGGCAAGCCCCGCGCGCACCATGGCCTCCGCGGTTAGGCGGCCGGTGTAGCCGGTGGCTCCGAGCAAGACGACACGCACGAGCGCCACGCTAGCCTGCGTGGGTGGACAGCGCGAGAGCCGACCGCCCGACGGGCACGCGCCTGTGGCACCCCTTCGCCGACATGGCCGCGGTCGCCTCCACGGGTGAGTTGGTCATCGAGCGAGGGGACGGTGCCTACCTGGTCGACGAGGCGGGCCGCCGCTATCTCGATGCGTCCGCGGGACTGTGGTACTGCAACGTGGGGCACGGTCGACATGAGCTGGCGGAAGCCGCAGCCCGGCAGATGAGCACCCTGGCGTCCTACTCGGCGTTCGGCGACCTCGCGACGCGGCCGGCACTTGACCTGGCGGAGCGGCTCTGCGCTCTGGCCCCGATGGCGGATGCGCGCGTCTTCCTCACGAGCGGTGGAAGTGATTCCGTGGACACGGCGGTCAAGCTCGTGCGGCGGTACTGGGCCGAGCAGGGTGAGCCCGGACGCAGTGTCATCGTCACGCGCGAGCACGCTTATCACGGCATGCATCTTGCGGGCACCAGCCTCGCCGGTATCGAGGCCAATCGTGCGGGACATGGTGATCTGGACCCCGCGGTCGCTGCGGTGCCGTGGGCCGATGCCGGAGCCCTGGAGGCACTGCTCGAGCAGCGCGCGGACGTCGCCGCGTTCTTCTGCGAGCCCATCATTGGCGCGGGCGGTGTCTATGCGCCTCCCCCCGGCTACCTCGAGCGCGTGCGAGCGGCCTGCGAGCGCCACGGGGTCCTCTTCGTCGCGGACGAGGTGATCTGCGGATACGGCCGTGCGGGAGCGATGTTCGCCAGCGACCGATGGTCGCTCGACCCGGATATCCTCCTGACCGCCAAGGGCATCACGTCCGGCTACATCCCCCTGGGTGCGGTGATCGTCTCCGGTCGCGTCGCCGATCCCTTCTGGACACCGGGCCCCGAGCCCGTGATGTGGCGCCACGGCTACACCTACTCCGCCCACGCGACGGCATGTGCTGTCGCCAACGCCAACCTCGACATCGTCGACCGCGAGATGCTCGTCGCCCGGGTCGATGTGCTCCAGCACGCATTGGGTGCTGCGCTCACGACCCTCGCGGCGTATGACGCCGTGAGCGAGGTGCGCGCAGGCGTCGGTCTGCTGGCGGCCGTGGACTACACCCCCGAGGCGAAGTCAGCGGGATTGCCCAGCCGTGTTCTCGCGGGCCTGCGCGATCGCGGTGTCCTCACGCGCAACCTGGCTTCGGGGGCCCTGCAGGTTTCGCCGCCGTTCGTCATCGAGGACACCGACATCGCGGTGTTGGCGGCCGCAATCAGCGAGTCACTCGCCGACGCGGGCGCGACCCGGCCCGCACTGCCCCCCAGCGGGCTGCTCCCCGACATCACCCGCGACGAGGGAATCGAGTCCTACGACGACCGCCACTACCTCGAGCAGCGCCCGCCCCATCACGGCTGAGATCTCGCGGCGCGATCAGTCGGCAGCCGGGCCGCCCCTGTCGGGTCCCCCCGCCTGCTGCTTCAGCAGGTCGCGGATCTCCTCCAGCAGTTGCACGTCCGGCGGGCGAGTATCGACTCCGCCCTGACCGGTCATCGCGCGGTACTTGTTCATGGGCAGCACGAAGAGGAAGTAGAGCGCAGCGAGCGTGACGAAGAAGGTGATCACCGCGCCGATGAGCAGGGCGAAGTTGATCTCATAGCCCGGCGCCAGAGTGATGGTCCCTCCGATGCTGCCGTCCGAGCCGCCCAGGAGGCTGAGGATCCACCCGACGATGGGCTCGATGAGCGACTGCGTCACCGCGGCGACGAGCGCCGCGAGGGCGGTGCCGACGGCGACCGCGACGGCAAGGTCGATGACATTGCCCCGGAAAACGAATTCCTTGAATCCCTTGATCATGCGGGTGATCCTCCCGGTCCTTCGTTCGTCGAACGTCAGTGTCAGCGCAGGACCACGCCCAGGCCAGGCTGGGTGCCCATGGCCGCCAGGGCGACGGCCGTGCGACGGTCGGTCGCGACGACGATGAGACTACCCGCGGAGCGAGGCCCCTCACCGAGTCCTCCCGAGGAGGCGCGCCGCGGGATGGTCACCACCTGCGCACCCTCAGCGATCACTCGGGCACCTGCGTCCCCGGTTGCCAGGACAAGGTCGATGGTGGTGCCGGGGGAGAGCAGATCAGCCGCTTCGGGGTCGGCCAGGCGCACCGGCACGGTGTGGAGTCCGTCCGTGCGTGGGCCGCTCGTGACGAATCTGCTCTCGGTCACGGGCTCGCCCGCGCCGATGCCGGCAGCGATGGTGCGCCCCACGGCATCGTCGAGTGTGGTGGCGGTGCCGGGCGAGATGTACGCCGCGGGCATCTCGGTGATCGACACGTCGTCGGCCGTGAGGGTCGTGCCCGGGGGTAGGTCGGCAGAGGCGACGACGACTCCCGCCGTATCCAAGCCGGAGGGTCTGAGGGTTGCCAGGGCCAGGAGCACGCACAGGCCGGCACTCGCCGCGGCAAGCGGCCGTCGGAAGCGGTGGATGAATAGTCGCGCAGGGGTCACGCACCGACCGTAGGCGTCGGCCGAGATCGATGTCGCGCGTCGTCCACAGGGGATTGCGCTGCGGAGCCGATCAGCTGCTGGACGAGCCTGACGACGAGCCGGATGACGAGCCGCCGCCGGATGACGAGCCGCCGGATGACGAGCCGCTGCTGGACGAGCCGCTGGATGACGAGCCGGATGATGAGCCGCTACCCGATGACGAGCCGCTACCCGATGACGAGCCACCACTGGCGGATGCAGCATCGGCTTTGCGCGCGTCATTGCGGTAGAACCCCGAGCCCTTGAACACGACACCCACGTTGCCGAAGAGCTTGCGCAGTGCGGCGCCGCACTCCGGGCACGTGGTCAGCGGGTCGTCGCTGAAGGACTGCACCGCCTCGAGTTCGTGACCGCAGCCGGTGCACGCGTACTGATACGTGGGCACTCGAACCTCCTTGGGGGGACCACCAAGGCTAGCACTCACGGGTGCTGAGTGCTAAGCGAGCGCGTGCCGATGGCCAAGCGACCGCGTGTTGAGCGCTCAGCGATCGGCGTGTTGGACGAGCCCCTCCACTCAAGATGTGGAGGCCCTCACCCTGACGCGGCCGAACTTTGGGCGGATACGGCCGTCTATGGGCACTATCCGCCCAAAGTTCGGCAGGTCCCCGCGCGGACGGCGGGCCCCACGTCATGGCGGCGCGGCCACGGACGTGACTGGACCGTCCATGCCTGGGGATAAGCCGGGGGGATCGGGTCCGGACGCGGGTAGGGTCCACATCGTGACCATCCTCGTCGAGCATCTCGGCAAGTCCTTCGGCAATGTCCGCGCCGTCGATGACCTGTCCTTCACCGTCCCCGACGGTGTTGTCACGGGCTTCCTCGGCCCCAACGGGGCCGGCAAGTCCACGACCATGCGCCTCATGCTGGGGCTGGATCGCGGTGAGGGCCGCACCGCATTCGACGGCAAGCCCCTGCGCGACCACGAGCACCCGAGCCGGGTGGTCGGCACTCACCTTGATGCGCGGCCCTTCCTGCCCGGCCGCACCGCCCGCGACCACCTGCGGATGTTGGCGACCGAAGCCAGGCTGCCGGAGTCGCGCATCGACCACGTGCTCGCCATGGTGGGCCTCGCCGAGGTGGCCGACGAGCGTCCGAAGTCCTTCTCCCTCGGCATGGCCCAGCGCCTGGGCCTGGCGGGTGCTGTGCTTGCCGAGCCACACGCCCTCATGCTCGACGAGCCGGCCAATGGACTCGACCCCCAGTCAATCCAGTGGCTGCGGGAGTTCCTGCGCCACTACGCCGCCGAGGGTCGCGCCGTGCTCGTGTCGAGCCACCTCCTGTCGGAGATGCAGCTCATGGCCGATCATGTCGTCGTCATCGCGCGCGGCCGACTTGTCGCCGACGGCACGATCGACGAGCTCGTGTCGCAGCGCAGCGACGTCGTCGTCCGCTGCACCGATCCAGCCCGCTTGGCCGCCCTCCTGAGGTCCGCGGGAGGCGCGGTGGCTGAGGAGGATCAGGCACTCGGGGTCGTCGGCCTCACGACCGACGAGATCGGCCACCTGGCCTTCGATGGCGGCGTCACCGTCTTGGAGCTGGCCACGCGCAAGGCGAGCCTCGAAGAGACCTTCATGCAACTCACCGGAGACGGTCAGCAGTACGCGTTCGGGGAGGCATCATGACCGGGGCGCTGCGCTACGAGTGGGTTCGCATCAGCACGGTGCGCTCGACCTGGGCCCTCATCGGCCTCGCCATGCTTGTTCCCGCCGGCCTTGCGCTCTTCGTCGCGTGGCTCGTGGGCAGCCTCGGCTCCGAGGCCGGCGGGCCTCCCGACGGCGAGGCCGGAGGGCTCGCCGGCTTCCTGCCGCTCACCGCGGCCGTCCTGTGCGCCATCGGTGCAGCCGCCTTCGGCCAGGAGTATCGACACGGCTTGATCCGCATCACCCTCGCGACCTTCCCCCGGCGTACGCCGATCTTCATCGCCAAGGTGCTCATGGTGGCCATGGTCATCGTCATCGCGGCGATCCTCGCCATCACGACGATCGTCCTCGCGCAGGCGCTGGGCGGAGTCATCGCCGGGACCGGTGCGGTCTGGGACGAGACGGCCTGGGGTGCGTCGGGCGTGCGGGCGGTCCTCTACATCGTGCTCTTCGTCCTCATCGCTCTCGCCATTACTGCGCTCACGCGCAACCAGCCGGTGGGGATCATCGCCCCCATCGTGCTGGCCGTGCTGGTCGAGCCCATTGTGAGCGCCATCGCGTTCGTGCAGGGGTGGACCTGGATCGACTGGGTCCTGCCCTTCTCCGGCGGCGCCGCCGCGGTCTCGACGGACGGTGCGGAGGCCTGGGGACACCTGGCGATCTTCGGATGCTGGTTCCTGGTGATCGCGATTCCCGCCTGGGTCCTCTTCGTGCGACGCGACGCCTGATCGATGTCCGTCGCGCGATCGCGCGCTGATGGGCGCATGCAGGGCCGGGCGCTTCTCGCGGTGGCAGCCGGAGGTGCTCTCGGCGCGATGGCGCGCTACGCCATCGATCTGATGGCCGATCGACAAGGCGTCGCACTGCCGTGGGCCACGCTCACGATCAACCTCGTCGGATCCTTGCTCATGGGGCTGCTCGTCTCCTATGTGCTCACCCATCCTGCCCGCCACCTCCTGTGGCGTCCCTTCCTCGGGGCGGGAGTGCTGGGCGGCTTCACGACCTTCTCCGCCTTCGCCGGCGACGCCGTGCTCCTCGCGGACGAGGGTGCGTGGGCAGCGAGCGCGGCGTATATCGCCGCGACCCTCGCCGGCGGGCTCCTCGCTCTGTGGGCCGGCTACGAGATGGGGCATGCGTTGCGTCGACGGAGGCCGGTCCCATGACGGCGTTCCTCCTCGTCGCCGTCGGTGGCGCACTCGGTGCTGTGGTGCGCTATGTGCTCGTTACCCACTGGTCTGGCCGTTTCCCGTGGTCGATCCTGGTGGCCAATCTCGCGGGTTCCTTCGGGCTCGGGGTCCTTCTCGGCTCCGCGAGCCCGGGGCTGCTGCTCTTTGCCGGAGTGGGCTTCTGCGGTGCGCTCACGACCTTCTCGACCTTCGCTCTCGACACGCTCGTGCTGGTGCGCGAGGGCCGTGTCGCGGCGTCCGCCGGCAACGTCGCTACGTCGCTCGCCGGCAGCGTGATCGCCGTGATCGCGGGCATGATGCTGGTCGGCGCGATGGGTCTCTAGCGCGCGATGCAATTGATCGTGCGCGTCGGAGTCACGATGGTGTGCACCCGCATGTCGTGTTCCTGCGTGGGGATGCGATCGACGACATCGCAGTCGCCGACGAAGGCGACGATGGGCACATCACGCAGGCCTGACAGCACCCGGTCGTAGAAGCCGCCGCCCTTGCCCAGACGGTCGCCCTGAGCGGTGACCGCCAATGCAGGGATGAGCATGGCGCGCAGCGGCAGGAGATCCACGGCTGCACCCGTGGGCTCCGTGATGCCCATCGACGACACCGTCGCGTCAGGAGAGTCCGCCACCCACTCCAGGTGCTCCCTGTGCACACGCGGCAGCAGCACCTCGTATCCCGCAGCCACCAGCCGCTGGCGCAGCTCGCCCGTGTCGGGCTCCGTCCCGTATGACGCGTAGCAGGTGACCCGGCTCGGCCCCGGAAGCCTCTCGAGGAGTCCCATGGCCCGATCGGCCAGGAGGTGAGGGTCCGGACGGTCAGCTGACCGTCGACGGGCTCGCGCCTCGGCCCGGGCGGCCGCCTTGGCAGCCGATGCGTCGGTGTCGGAGGTGCTCACGCGAGCATTCTCCTAGGGTGTCCCCATGTGCGTGACGACGGCGGTCATCCCTGCAGCCGGTCTCGGCACGCGATTCCTCCCGGCCACCAAGGCGACACCCAAGGAAATGCTCCCCGTCGTCGACAAGCCGGCGATCCAGTACGTCGTCGAGGAGGCGGTCGCGGCCGGCCTCGATGACGTGCTCTTCGTGACCGGACGCAGCAAGCGCCCGCTCGAGGACCACTTCGATCGCAACCTCGAGTTGGAGGCGGCGCTCGAGGCCAAGGGCGATGCCACGCGGCTGCTGAGCGTGACCGAGTCCAACGATCTCGCGCGCATCCACTACGTGCGTCAGGGCGATGCCCTGGGCCTTGGGCATGCGGTCCTCATGGCCGAGCGCCATGTCGGCGACCATCCCTTCGCCGTGCTGCTCGGCGATGACCTGATCGACCCGCGCGATGCGGTGCTCCAGCGCATGATCGCGGTGCGCGACGAGCTCGGCGGCTCCGTGCTGTGCTTGATGGAGGTCCCGCGCGATCAGATCTCGCTCTACGGCTGCGCTGCTGTGTCCCCCACAGGCACCGACTCCGTCGTCCGAGTGACCGACCTCGTGGAGAAGCCGGAGGTCGATGCAGCCCCGAGCTCGCTCGCTGTCATCGGCCGCTACATCCTCGACCCCGAGATTTTCTCCGTCCTCGCGCGCACGCCCCCTGGGCGCGGGGGAGAGATCCAACTCACCGATGCGCTGCGCGAGCTCGCGCTGGCGGGCCGGGTCCACGGCGTGCTCTTCCGCGGGCGTCGCTACGACACCGGTGACCGCTTGTCCTACCTCCAGGCCGTGATCCAGCTTGCCCTCGAGCGTGATGACCTCGGCCCCGCCTTGCGCGCGTGGCTTCCCAGCGCCCTCGAGGGTGATGCCCGCGAAGGTGGGCAGTGACATGAGGTCGGTCCAAGAACACCAGCGGGTCGTCCTCGCCGATGCGAGCCCCCTCCCCGCGACGACGGCCTCGCTGCTGGACGCCGACGGCTTGGTGCTGGCCGAGCCGGTGACGGCGGCCTGGCCGCTGCCCTCCTTTGACAACAGCTCCATGGACGGATACGCCGTACACGCGGACGATCTTGCGGGGGCATCGCCGTCCTCGCCTGTGCGGTTGCCCGTGCGCGGTGACATCGCGGCGGGGCAGGAGGCCGCGGAGCGGCTCGAGCCGGGCACCGCGGTGCGGATCATGACGGGGGCCCCCGTGCCCGATGGTGCCGATGCGGTAGTGCCCGTTGAGTGGACCGACGGGTCCACGGGCGAGGTCACGATCACGGGCTCACCGGATCCCGGCGCCTTCATCCGTCGCCGAGGTGAGGATGTCGCGGCGGGAGAAGTGGTCATCGAGGCGGGCACGGCGATCAACGCGCGGGTGATCGCGCTGCTCGCCGCCGTCGGCCTGGCCGGCATCCCCGTGCACCGCCGACCGCGCGTGGCGGTCATCTCGACAGGAGACGAACTCGTCGACCCGGGTGTCGAGCCGGGTCCCGGCCAGATCGTGGACTCCAACAGCTACATGCTCACGGCGGCCGTGCGCGAGGCCGGGGCGACGGCCGTGCGCGTCGGTCCCGTGCGCGACGACGAAGCCGCTCTGGAGCGCGTGCTCAAAGAGGAGGCCGAGCGCAGCGACCTCATCCTGACCTCGGGTGGGGTGAGTATGGGTGCCTACGACACGGTCAAAGCGGTCCTCACCCGCATGGGCGGTGTGGAATTCGTCAAAGTGGCGATGCAGCCCGGCATGCCTCAGGGCTCCGGACTCGTCGGATCGACGCCGATTGTCACGCTGCCTGGCAATCCCGTGAGTTCCTTCGTGTCCTTCGAGGTCTTCGTGCGACCGCTCATCCGCAGGCTCCTGGGCCATGCGCACTGCGAGCGACCGCGACTGCATGCGATCTGCGCGCGCGACTTCAACTCGCCCGCGGGCAAGACCCAGTTCGCTCGCGTCAGCCTGCGTCTCCACGACGGGCTCATGCTGGCTGAGCCCGAAGGTGGCCAGGGCTCGCACATCATCGGTGGACTCGCGCGCGCGGACGGGCTTGCGGTGATCCCCGAGTCGGTCACGCATGTTGCTGGGCGCGACGAACTCGTCATCATCGATCTGCGGGGCGGTGCATGATGGCCGACGAGTTCACGCACCTCGACTCCCGTGGCGCCGCACGCATGGTCGACGTCAGCGGCAAGGACATCACCGTGCGCACCGCCACCGCGTCGGGCCGGGTCACCGTCTCGGCGGAGGTCGTGCACCTGCTGCGAGGTGAGGGGGTGCCCAAGGGAGATGCCCTCGCCGTGGCCAGGATTGCCGGGATCCAGGCGGCCAAGCGCACCCCCGACCTCGTGCCGCTGTGCCATCCCCTGGCGATCCACGGTGTCGACATTGCCCTCGATGTCGAGGACTCCGCCGTCCGCATCGAGGCCACTGTGCGCACCGCGGACCGCACCGGTGTCGAGATGGAGGCCCTGACCTGCGTGTGCGTGGCTGCACTCGCCCTGGTCGACATGGTCAAGTCGGTCGATCCCGCAGCCGTGATCGGCGACGTGCGACTGGAGGAGAAGACGGGCGGCAAGCGGGGCCACTGGGTGCGACCGACATGACGCGCGGATGGCCAGCGCGCCTGCGAGAGGGCAGTCTTGAACTCCGCCCGCTGCGCCTGCGCGACGCCTCCGCGTGGCGCGAGGTGCGCACCCGCAATGCCCGGTGGTTGCGGCCCTGGGAGGCGACGCTGCCGATCGCCGAACATGATGCGCCGACGACCTACGCCTCTCTCGTACGCAGGCTCAGGTCTGAGGCGCGCGAGGGTCGCAGCCTGCCCTTCGCGCTCGTCGTGGACGGCGCGTTCGCGGGTCAGGTGACCGTCGGTGGCATCTCGCGCGGGTCGCTCCTGTGCGCCTACGTCGGCTACTGGATTGACGAGAGGGTGGCGGGCCGGGGGATTATGCCTACCGCGGTGGCACTGGTCACCGATCACTGCTTCCGCGAGGTTGGTCTCCATCGCGTGGAGATCAACATCCGTCCGGAGAACGCCGCGTCGCTGCGCGTCGTCGAGAAGCTCGGCTTCCGCCCCGAAGGCCTGCGCGAGCGCTACCTGCACATCGATGGCGGCTGGCGAGACCACCTCACCTTCGCGCTGTGCGCGGAGGAGGTGCCCGACGGACTGTTGGCGCGCTGGCGTGCCTCCCGCGTCGCACCGGGCACCTGAGGCGCCGCGACACGCCGGCGCCCCGGCCCCGATGTCCCCCATTCGGGGAGCAGCGCCACCTAACGTTCATGGATGTGACGGGTCTGATCTATGTGGCAATCGTTGCCTTGTGGGCCGCCGTACTCATCCCGATGTGGCTGCGTCGTCACGACGACGACCAGGCGCGCCGCATCGAGCGACACCGGGTCGCCATGGGCACTCTCGCCCGCATGTCTTCGCGGGCGGACGAGGCCCGCGAGGCGGCCACGCGGCGGCGCAGGATCACCCTGACGGGCACGGCCACGCTCGGCGCTCTCGGCACCGCGGCGTGGGTGGCCGGCTTTGCACCCGGACTCGGCGCGCTGCTGATGTGGTTGCCCTTCGTGGCCTTCCTGCCGGTGGCACTACTGGCCGAGCGCCGAGGGGTGCGCCTCGCAGCCGAGCGGGCGCTTGCCGATGCTCGTGAAGACGCGCGGACGCAGACATCCGAGGTTGGCGAACCCGCGAGCCCGGCGCCCGCGCCACGTGCGACGCCGCGCATGCCATTGCCTGCCTCAGCATGGGATGAGGTCTTCGACCAGACCGCCTGAGGACGACACGATCCGCTCGTCGTCGCCCCGCTTCGCTGGTGTAATGTCACCGCCTGTTCGAGGGTGTCCTCGGCCCGAGGGGCCTGGGCCCCACGGGGCTGTAGCGCAGTCCGGTAGCGCACCTCGTTCGCATCGAGGGGGTCAGGGGTTCAAATCCCCTCAGCTCCACGCTGTGGTTGCCCGGGACATCCCTGCGGGTGTCCCGGGCCTTCTTTTCTGGGAATTCCCCCGATGCGCAAGGCCCCACCGCGCGCACGCCGCGCATCCGGGCCGGTGGGCGCCTACCGTGAGCGGCTGAGGAGGTGGCCATGTCCGGTCCGACCCGCGGTGCCCTGGCGGCACTGGGCGCCCTGGCGCTCGTAGGCGGTGGTGTCGCTCTGGCGACCCCGGCTACGGCGGCCGACCGCGTGACCGCATGCCACTGGATCGATCGCGAATACCTGGACACCTACACCTGCGAGAAGCCCGTCGCGTCCGTCGACATGCTGCGGATCGTGGAGTGCTGGAAGTTCCCGCCCTCTGCGCGCACCCACGTGCGCGAGAAGACCGCTGACTCGGACGGGTGGGTCACCAATCCGGCGATCACCGTCAAGACCACCGGCACCTGGGGCTGCAAGGGCGACTATCCCTACCGCACGGTCGTGACCATCCCCGGCAGCATGCTCGCAGAGTTGGCGGTGACGCGCGTGCGCCTCACCATGCCCGCGAGCGAGGGCGCGCTTGCTGATGGCACGCCGTACTCCTTCGGCAAGACGACCGTGACCTACGGGGCGTGCGTCATGCCGGAGCGCTCGCTCGACTGGTGCCCGGAGCGCTGACCCCCTAGACCCACGTAGGCATCCACATCCGCCAGGTCCACTGGGTGTAGGGGATGACCTCACCGGTCCAGATGGGGTAGAACCACCACGCTGCCGCCACGACGAGGAGCAGGATGCCCGCGGCGACCCACGTGCCGGCGCGGCGACGGTCGATGCCCGCCCCCGGGGGCCCGACCAGCGCGCCGATCATCATCGCCAAGGCGATGGCGACGTAGGGCAGGAAGACCACCGAGTAGAAGCCGAAGATCGTGCGGTCGAGGTAGAGCAGCCACGGCACCCAGCCAGCGAGCACTGCCAGGAGCACGGCACCCGCCCGCCAGTCGCGTCGCGCAATCCACCGCCAGACGAGATAGAGCAGTGCTACCGAGCCGATCCACCAGATGATCGGGTTGCCCAGGGCCAGCACCTCCGCGGCGCACGAGTCCGCACCGCACCCGGACTCGCCCTGCTCGAAGCTCGCCCAGTAGAAGGACGTCGGCCGCGTCTGCACGAACCAACTCAGGGGATTCGACTCGTAGGAGTGGTCGCTGGTCAGGCCGACGTGGAATTGCCACGCCTCGGAGTGGTAGTGCCACAGCGAGCGCAGGGCCGCCGGCACGAGCGATTCGCTGCCGTCGGCCCATTGGCGACCCCAGCCTCCGTCCGTGAAGAGCCAGCCCGACCACGTCACGACGTAGGTGACCGCGGCAGTCCCGACCATGGCGACGAAGGCAATCGGTGCGCTCCGCAGCACCGTGACCGTCCAGGGGCGTGCTACGCCCAGCCGCCGACGCAGGGAGACATCCCAGATGACCGTCAGCAGTCCGAAGGCCGCGAGGTACCACAGCCCCGACCACTTGACGGCGCAGGCAAGGCCCAGGGCAACCCCCGCGGCCCAACGCCATGGTCGACCGCCCAGTGCCGGGCCCCATGCGTTCAGGGCATCGGATCCCGGGGGGTGGGTAGTGAGGCGTCGTCTCACCTGATCGCGGTCAAGCAGGAGGCACCCGAATGCGGCGAGCACGGTGAAGGACAGGACCATGTCGAGCACGGCCGTGCGACTCGTGACGAGATGCATGCCGTCCAGGGCAACCAGCAGGCCGGCGACCGTGCCCACCAGGTCGGAGCGGGTGAGTCGGCGCGCAATCCGTGCCACCATGAGGATCGAGAGGGTCCCGAGGACGGCGACGGCAAATCTCCACCCGAAGGGCGTGACGCCGAAGATCCACTCCCCGCCTGCGATGACCCACTTGCCGAACGGCGGATGGACGACAAAGGAGGGATCGTCCTTGAAGACCTCGATGGTGCGCCAGTTGCCGTCCGACGCGAGGATCAACTCATTGGCGCTGTCATCGAATTGCTGCTCGTACCCGTAGCGCAACAGGGCGAGGGCGTCCTTGGCGTAGTAGACCTCGTCGAAGGCGAAGGCATCCGGACGGCCCAGGTTGACGAAGCGCAAGAGGCCGCCGACAACCATCGCGGCCACGGGGCCGGCCCAGCCGCGCCAGCCCGAGGACGGGAAGGGCGGGAAGAGGCCGGCCGCAGCCTGGGACAGGGCGTGCCCGGTGGGAGCTCCGCCTCCCCCGGCGGGCATCGTGCGGGTCGGCGTTGCCACCGCCCCATGCTAGGCACCGGGGGACTCCCCGGACTGCGAGGATGTGGCAGTGACCGCTCCCGGTGTGCTGGTGATCGCGGCCACCCCCCTGGGCAACGTGCGTGATGCGAGCGCGCGCCTCGTCGAGGCGCTCGCCACCGCCGACGTCATCGCGGCCGAGGACACCCGGCGCCTGCACCGCCTTGCCCGAGATCTCGGCGTCACCATTTCTGCGGAGGTCGTGTCCCTCCACGACTCCGTGGAGGAGGGGCGCACGAAGGGGCTTGTGGATCGCCTCGAGCGCGGTGGACGCGTGGTGGTCGTCAGCGATGCGGGGATGCCGCTGGTGAGCGATCCGGGATATCGCCTGGTGCGCGCCTGCATCGATTCACAGATCGCCGTGACCGTGCTCCCCGGGCCCAGTGCCGTGGTCGCCGCACTCGCGGTCTCCGGCCTGCCCGTGGATCGCTTCTGCTTCGAGGGGTTCCTGCCGCGCAAGCCCGGCGAGCGACGCCGGCGCATCGAGGAGCTCGCCGGCGAGCGTCGCACGATGATCTTCTTCGAGGCACCTCACCGACTCGCCGCCACGCTGTCGGCGCTCGTCGAGGGGATGGGCGGCGAACGACCCGCGGCGATCTGCCGCGAGTTGACCAAGACCTACGAGGAGGTACGCCGCGGGACACTCGCGGAGTTGGTCGCGGAGTTGGGCGAGGTGCGTGGCGAGATCACCCTCGTCGTTGGTGGTGCGACGGGTGCGTCGGACACCGGGGACCCCTCGGTCTGGGCGCGAGATGTGGCGGGAATGGAGTCCGATGGCATTGACCGCCGCACCGCGATCGCCACGGTCGCGCAGCATCGTGGTGTTGCGCGACGCGATGTCTATGACGCGGTCGTCCGTGCCAGGGCATCCGCGCGAGAGACCGGAAAGTAGGATCGCCAACCATGGCCGCCTACTACGTCACGACGCCGATCTACTACGTCAATGACGCCCCGCATATCGGCCACGCCTACACCACGACCGCGGGTGACGTCCTCACTCGCTGGCGTCGCCAGCGCGGCGACGACGTATGGTTCCTCACCGGCGTTGACGAGCACGGCACCAAGGTGCAGCGCGCGGCCGAGGCGGGCGGAGTCGGCCCCCAGGAGTGGGTTGACCGACTTGTCGAGTCCTCATGGCGGCCTGTGCTCGCCACGATCGACGCGGCCAACGACGACTTCATCAGGACGACTGAGCCCCGGCACAAGGAGCGCGTCCAGCTCTTCTGGGAGACGGTCCGTGACAACGGATATGTCTACGAGGCGGACTACGAGGGCCCGTACTGCGTGGGGTGTGAGGAGTTCAAGCTTCCGGGCGACCTCGTGTCGGGTCCCGAGGGCGACGAGCTGTGCCCGGTCCACCAGCGACCCGTCGAAATGCTCAAGGAGACCAACTGGTTCTTCCGCCTGTCGGCGTTCACCGATGCCCTCATCGCGCACTACGAGGCCGACCCGTCGGCTATCGAGCCGCAGAGCGCCTATAACGAAGTGATG
>VGBQ01000043.1 GCA_016870425.1 Actinomycetota bacterium
TGTGGACAACCTGTGGATAACTAGTCATGGTGGGCTCCATCCAGGTCGCGCGCCGCCTGCACATAGGCGAGCGCCCCCGAGGATCCTGAGTCATAGGCGAGCACGGTCTGGCCGTAGGACGGGGCCTCCGACAGTCGCACCGACCGCGGGATGACCGTGGGGAGCACGGCCGCGCCGAAGTGCTCGCGCACCTCCTGCACGACCTGGGACGACAGCCGGGTGCGCCCGTCGTACATCGTGAGCAGCACCGCCCCCACACTCAAGTCGGGGTTGAGGTGCTTGGTGACGAGATCGACGGTCCGCAGTAGTTGGGAGACGCCCTCGAGGGCGTAGTACTCGCACTGGATGGGCAGGAGCAGCTCGCGTGCCGCCACGAGGGCGTTGAGGGTGAGCAGGCCCAGGCTGGGGGGGCAGTCGATGATGACGTAGTCCAGCGGCCGGCCGTGGCGCGCCACGTGCTCGCCTAGGTAGGACTGGATAGCCCGGTCGAGCCTGCCCTCACGGGCCACGAGGGAGACCAGCTCGATCTCGGCTCCGGCCAGGTCGATGGTCGCGGGGGCAGCCCAGAGGTGCCCATCCCCCTCCGCGGCCCGCGTCACGATCTCGGCCAGGGGCACGTCCTGGGTGAGGACCTCATACGTGCTGAGCACCCCGCTGTGGTGCTCCAGGCCCAGGGCCGTGGAGGCGTTGCCCTGGGGGTCAAGGTCAATGACAAGGACCTCACGGCCGTCATTCGCCAGGGCCGCAGCCAGATTGACGGTCGTGGTCGTCTTGCCCACGCCGCCCTTCTGGTTGGCCACCGCGAGAACCCGGGTCACGAGAGACCCCGGTGAGCAGGCTGGGTTTCACGTGAAACGGGCCAGCCCAGTCCGGTGAGGGGTGTTTCACGGGAAACATCCTCCGGCTCATCCTCATGCGTGGCCGGCCAGCCAAGACCGGTGGCGGGAACGTCAGGCAAAGTCACAGGCGACATTCTGCACTCTCGGCTGGACAGGGTCATGGGTGCCCGCCACCCCCTGCGCCAATTCCCGACGCGTCGCGGCACGGGTCGCCTAACAAGTTGAATGATAAATCACATGTCTGTGGGTCTAGGCGCCCTTCACAGCACCACCGTCGTCACGGGATCGACGACCCCCTCGCCGCACTCCACGACGTCCACGGCCACGATGCCCAGGCGCTCAAGCACGCTCCGCGAAGCCTGGACCTCCTCTGAGGCCGACCGCCCCTTGAGGGCAAGGAGCTCACCCCCGGGCTGCACCAGCGGGACCGTCCACCCCGCCAGTCGCTCCAGTGGCGCCACGGCACGGGCCGTCACCACGCGGGCGCGCAACGACGTGACCGGACCGCGACCGCGCACGATGTCCTCGGCCCGCCCGCGGACCACCTGCACACGCGCACCGAGGCCGAGCTCAGCGACGGCCTCCTCCAGGAAGGTGGCCCGCCGCTGGAGCGGCTCCAGGCAGGTGACCGTGATGTCGGCGCGGACGATCGCCCACACGATGCCGGGCAATCCTGCACCTGATCCCACATCGATGACGTCAGCGCCATCGGGCACCAGGGGTACGGCGACCGCACAGTTGAGCAGGTGCCGGTCCCACAGCCTGGGCACCTCACGTGGGCCGATGAGACCGCGCTCGACCCCCGCCGTGGCCAGGAGTTCGGCGTACCGGGCAAGGGATCCTTGCGAAGCACCATCGGCCGCCACGGCCGCCAGCGCAGCGGGGGCTGGCGGCAGCGACTCGGGAGTCGGCTCGGGGGTCAGCGGAGACTCCGGGGCGGCGTACGCGCTAGGAGGCCGGCTTGATGACGATGCGGCGATCGGGGTCGACGCCCTCGGACTCACTCACGAGCCCGGCATTCGTCACCACGTCGTGCACGATCTTGCGCTCGAAGGCGTTCATCGCCGCGAGCCTCACGGGCTCACCGGTCTCCGTGACCTCGTCGATCGCCGTCTGCGCCAAGGCCTCGAGATCACGGCGTCGCGCGAGGCGGAATCCTGCGATGTCCAACATGAGACGGGAGCGCTCGCCCGTGGCCTGCGCTGCCGCGAGGCGCGCGAGCTCCTGCAATGCATCAAGGACCTTGCCGTCATCGCCCACCAGGGACTTCAGTTCGCCCGCATTGATCTCGACGATGGACACCTGCGCGCGATCGCCCTCGACGTCGATGTCGATATCGCCATCGAGGTCCGCGATGTCGAGCAGGCCCTCGAGATAGTCGGCAGCAGCGTCACCCTCCTTCTCCAGAAGGTCCGCCGCAGGTTCCTGTGTCTCGGTGCTCATGTCGTCCCCTTCGATGAGGTGCCGGCGGCCTTGCCGCCCTTGGATCGCTTCGACTTCGGTTGCCGCTTGGGTTGCACGCGCGGAGCGGGGGCCGGAGCCTCCTCCTCCTCGACCTCGATGACGGCAACGCCGCCCTTCTTGGCCGCCTTGCGCGCCGCCTTCTCGGCCTTGCGTGCCTCCCACGCGTCGAAGGCGGGCGTGCCGGGCTGCGGGTTGTTGCGGATGACGTAGAACTGCTGGCCCATCGTCCAGAGGTTGGTGGTCATCCAGTAGATGAGGACGCCGATCGGGAAGTTGATGCCGCCGATGGCGAAGATGAGCGGGAAGACGTAGAGCAGGATCTTCTGCTGCTTCACGAACGGGTTGTCGGGAGCGGAGTTCTTGACGATCAGCTGACGCTGCGTGATGAACGTCGTCGCGGTCATCAAGATGATGAGCACGAAGGACAGGATCCGTGTGTTGAGCGGATTGAAGCCGTCAGCCGCGACCTCGCTGGCCCCCATGAAGTAGCCGTAGAGGGGGGCCCCGAAGATCGACGCATCGTGGGCCTGCGGCAGCAGGGCGGCGTAATCGGCCCAGGCAAAAACGCCCGGGGGGGTGTAGCCGGGATCGTTGGGGTTGTACATCGCGATGCCCTGCAGCACGCGGAAGAGCGCGAAGAAGATGGGGGCCTGGAGCAGGATCGGCAGGCAGGACGACAGGGGATTGGTCCCCGTCTCCTTGTAGATCTTCATCATCTCCTGCGACTGCTTCTCGCGGTCGCCGGCGTACTTCTTTTGGATCTCCTTGATGCGTGGCTGGATGATCTGCATGTTGCGCTGCGCCTTGATCTGCTTCACGAAGAGCGGGATCAGCAGGATGCGGATCACGACCACGAGGCCGACGATCGAGAAGGTCCAGGTCCAGCCGCTCGCGGGATTCATGCCGAGCGCGGTGAAGAGCGCGTGGAACTGCACCAGGATCCAGCTGACGCCGGTGCCGATCCAGTCAATGATGAACAAGCGCGCTCCCAGGACAGGCGGCACGGTGCCGCCAGAAGAGGGTATTAGGCCGCAGGGTGGCCGGTGACTCTCGGGGTGCCGTCGGGGTGGATGTCCGGTCGCCATGCTCCGCGCGGCGGCACCGGGTCGAGGCCACCCGGGGTGAATGGGTTGCACCGCAGCACTCGCCAAGCAGCCAGGACGGTCCCCTTGGCGGCACCGTGCACCTGAAGGGCCTCGAAGCCATACGCCGAGCAACTGGGGTGGTAGCGGCAGGTCGGCGGCAGCATCGGCGAGATGGTGTGCCGGTAGACCCAGATGAGGCCGAGGAGCAGCGATCGGATCGGCCAACCAATCCAGTAGAGCAACCGGGCTATGCCGCCGCGCGATGGCTGGCCGGCCTTCGCTGACTCCCCGGCGCCCGCCGAGTGTGCACTTGCGTGCGTGATTCCGGTCGATTCCGGGTACGCAACTGCACAGTCGCGCGCATCCGTGGCAGCCGGCGGGGCGAGGGAAATCACGCGCTCCAAAGCGCGGGTGAGGTCGTCGCGTAGTTGGACGCTGGAGGCGGTCGCTGCCTCCGGCATGGCCCGCACGACCACATCGGTGCCCGTCGGCAGTCGGTCGAGCAGCGGTGGCATCAAGGGGCGCAGGCGGCGTACGACGCGGTGACGGGTGACGGAATCCCCCACCGCCTTGCTCACAGCGAAGGCCGCGCGCGCGGGCCCGTCACCACCCGTGCTCACCTGGACGTGTACGACGAGGGAGCCCCGGCGGGCCCGTGAGCCCAGGCGAATGGTTCGGGAGATCTCCGAGCGCGAGCGGAGGCGATAACGCGAGGGCAGCATCACGGCCCTCCAGGATCTAGGCCCTGCAGACTGTCAGGCAGACAGACGGGAGCGTCCCTTGCCGCGACGCGCGGCGAGGATCGCACGCCCGGCGCGGGTGCGCATGCGAGCGCGGAAGCCATGGGTGCGCGCCCGACGACGATTGTTGGGCTGGAAGGTGCGCTTCGACATTGCTGGCTCCTGCTCGATACCGGTCACGGAAGGATCCGTGAGCCTCACGAGGGTACCCGTGGGACTAGGGTCGATCAAATCCACCCCGGTGAGTGCGTGATCCACAGCAGGGATCAGACGGCTCTTGAGTCATCCACAGGGGGGCACTAGGGTCAGGCGGGCGCCCGGACCTGCCCGGCGCGGCATCCGACCAGGGATGCCGTGCCCCTCAGCGTTCCACAATCTGTGGACAACTTGTGGGGGGAGTGGGGCGCACGGGACGAAGGGAGACACCGGTGGAGACGACAGCTGCTGAGCTCGGTGATGTGTGGGCTAAGGCCCTGGAATCCCTCGGCGACGGCACACTCACCCCCCAGCAACGGGCCTTCGTGTCCCTGACGCGGCCCCTGGGGCTGGTCGAGGACACCGCCCTCATCGCCGCTCCCAACGACTTCACCAAGGACGTCCTCGAGACGCGCCTGCGCCCCGTGGTCACCGCCGCATTGTCAGCGGCTCTGGGCCAGGAGGTGCGCCTCGCGGTGACGGTCGACCCCGGCATCGCTCCTCCCCCCACGGAGGATGAGATCGACGCTGTCGCCGACGCGACGTACCCCGTTGCCGACGTCGTGGAGATCGCCGGGGAGCGCCCGGGCATGGGGTCACCGGGTCCTCGCGGCGATCAGGTCGCGGCCCGCAGTGAGGATGGCCGCCTCAACGCGAAGTACACCTTTGACACCTTCGTCATCGGCTCCTCCAATCGCTTCGCACACGCCGCTGCGGTCGCCGTCGCCGAGCAGCCCGCCAAGGCGTACAACCCACTCTTCGTCTACGGCGGCTCGGGGCTGGGCAAGACCCACCTCCTGCACGCAATCGGCCACTATGCGCGCACCCTCTACAAGGGCACCCGTGTGCGTTATGTGAGCTCCGAGGAGTTCACCAACGAGTTCATCAACTCGATTCGCGACGACAAGTCCTCGACATTCCAGCGGCGCTACCGCGACATCGACATCCTTCTCGTCGATGACATCCAGTTCCTCTCTGGCAAAGTGCAGACGCAGGAGGAGTTCTTCCACACGTTCAATACGCTCCACAACGCCAACAAGCAGATCGTCATCACCTCCGACCTCGCGCCCAAGCAGCTGCAGGACTTCGAGGATCGGATGCGCTCGCGTTTTGAATGGGGTCTCACCACCGACGTCCAACCGCCTGACCTCGAGACACGTATCGCCATCCTCCGCAAGAAGAACGCTCAGGAGCGGCTCCAGGCACCGCCTGAGGTGCTGGAGTTCATCGCATCCAAGGTCTCGAGCAACATCCGCGAGTTGGAGGGTGCCCTCATCCGCGTGACGGCGTTCGCCTCGCTTAATCGCTCCGCGGTTGACCTTGGACTCGCTGAACTCGTGCTCAAGGACCTTTTCCCTGCTGAGGCTGGACCCGAGATCACTGCCGCGGAGATCATGACCACGACCGCCGCCTACTTCGGTGTCACGGTCGACGATCTCTGCGGTACGTCGCGCTCCCGAGTCCTCGTCACCGCCCGTCAGATCGCGATGTACCTGTGCCGCGAACTCACCGATCTCTCGCTGCCCAAGATCGGGCAGGCCTTCGGCGGCCGTGACCACACGACCGTCATGCATGCCGACCGCAAGATCCGTCAGCTCATCGGCGAACGCCGCAGCCTCTACAACCAGGTCGCCGACCTCACGGCTCGAATCAAGTCCCAATCCCGCGGATGAGCACCAGCCACATCCGCCCCAAGGTCACCGAAAGGTCACGGCGTCCCCAGAATGGGGAATACCTGTGGACAACTGGCATCCTCCACCCCACAGGCGTGGAGGGAACTGTGGATAACCGCCCATTGAGTGTGTGTCTCACAGGGGTGAGGCGGACTGTCCACCGATAGGGCCCGCACACCCCCCGCCTGTCCACAGCCCATGTACACGGTCGTAGACCCCCTGACGTGGTCCGACAGTCCCTATCCCCAGGATCCACCGACGCTATGACGATGACGAGTATCCAGTCAGAGAAGTGACCCAGAGCATTAACCCGCACCCTCCTGGGGACGATGTCACTGTCCCCAAGCCAAACCACCCCTAGCCCGACTCACATCCCGATGGCAGGATGACGCGTCTGCAGGCACGGCCGTGCCGCGTCCGGAGGTCATCGTGAAGTTCCGCGTCGAGCGTGACGCCCTAGCCGACTCCGTCGCCTGGGCCGCGCGCACGCTTCCCAGTCGCCCGTCGATGCCGATCCTGGCGGGTCTCCTGATCGAAGCCGACTCATCCGGACTCGTCGTGTCGAGTTTCGACTATGAGACATCCTCACGTGTGGGCGTGGACGCCGATGTCTCTGAGCCGGGCAGGGCGCTTGTGCCCGGGCGACTACTCGCCGACATCAGCAGGGCACTCCCCGCTGCACCTGTGCAGATTGCACTGGAGGGCACCCGCGTGAGTGTGGTGTGTGGCAAGTCGACCTTCGCCCTTCCGACGTTCCCCGTCGAGGACTATCCGAGCCTCCCTGCCATGCCTGATTCGTCGGGGTCGCTGACAGGCGCTGATTTTGCCCATGCCGTCGCCCAGGTCGCGATCGCGGCGGGCCGGGATGACACATTGCCCACGCTCACCGGTATCCGCGTCGAGATCGACGGTGCCTCGGTCACGCTGGCTGCGACGGATCGCTATCGGCTCGCTGTCCGAGAGTTCACCTGGACACCGGCGTCACCGAAGCTGGAGGTGCAGGCACTCGTCCCCGCCCGCACGCTTGCGGACACGGCAAAGTCCTTGGCGGCCGCGGACATCGTCAACCTCTCGCTCGCGGAGGGCGGCGAGGGTCTGATGGGATTCGAGGGCAATGGTCGGCGTACGACGACACGGCTCCTCGACGGTGAGTTCCCGAAGTACCGCTCACTTCTACCCTCAGAAAGTCTGGCAGTTGCCACCGTCTTCACCGCACAACTCGTGGACTCAGTCAAGCGTGTCGCTCTCGTGGCCGAGCGGAATACCCCGGTGCGCCTAGCCTTTGCCGGCGGTGAACTCACCCTGCGGGCCGGTGCCGGTGATGAGGCCCAGGCAACGGAGAGTCTGGACTGCTCGTTCGATGGCGACGAGATCGACATCGCCTTCAATCCGCAGTACCTACTCGATGGGCTCGGCGCACTCGATGCCGCGGAGACACGGATGTCCTTCACCCAGTCGACGCGCCCCGCTGTGCTCAGCGGCGCGGGTGACGATGACGCTGACTACCGCTACCTGCTCATGCCGGTGCGTCTCGCCGGCTGACGTGTCGGTCACCGGCGATCCACCGGTCCGCGTGCGACACCTTTCGCTGGCCGACTTCCGCAACTACACGCACCTCGAGGTGGGTCTCGAGCCCGGCATCAACGCATTCGTCGGGGCCAACGGCCAGGGAAAGACCAACATCGTCGAGGCGATCGCCTACCTGTCGACCCTCGGCAGCCACCGTGTCGCCACAGATGCCCCCCTGGTGCGCCATGGGTCCGAGCGCGCCGTCATCCGAGCCGACGTCGTCCGTGAGGATCGTTCACTTGTCATCGAGGTGGAGATCACCCCGGGCAAGTCCAATCGCGCACGCGTCAACAAGGCACCCGTGCAGCGAGCCCGCGACGTCCTGGGGATCGTGCGGACGGTGGTCTTCGCACCGGAGGACCTCGCACTCGTCAAGGGCGATCCCGGTGAGCGGCGCAGATTCCTCGATGACCTGCTGGTGCAGCGCCAGCCTCGTCTAGCGGGCACCCGTGCGGACTACGACCGTGTACTGCGTCAACGCAATGCACTACTGAAGTCGGCTGGAGCCGCGCGCCGCTCCAGCCTTGAGGACGTCGAGCGCACGCTCGAGGTGTGGGACGAGCAGATCGCGAGTATCGGAGCCGAGATCATCGCTGCCCGGCGAGATCTCACTGCTGGCCTGGCGCCGAGGGTCGAAGCGGCGTACACCGAGCTCGTGGCCGGTGGTCCAGGCGTGCGGATCTCCTACATCAGCGGGGTGGACGACACCGCCGAGCCCGACGCGGCCGCAGACGACATCGCTCAGGCACTGCTGTCCGCGATGGCTCGGCGCCGCAAGGACGAGCTTGACCGCGGCATCACCCTCGTCGGACCGCACCGCGATGATCTCCAGATGGTGCTTGGAGATGCGCCCGTCAAGGGATACGCCTCGCATGGGGAGTCCTGGTCGGCTGCTCTATCCCTGCGTCTTGCGGCGTACGACCTGCTTACCAGCGAGTCGGGTGCGCCAGTGCTGGTGCTCGACGACGTCTTCGCTGAGCTCGACGCCCGCCGCCGCGCACATCTGGCCGAGCGTGTTGCCGAGGCGCCTCAGGTGTTGATCACCGCGGCCGTTGCGGATGACGTCCCAGAGGGCATGTCGGGCTCATGGTTTGAGGTCGTCGAGGGCACGGTGACGCGACGTGACTGACGAGTCGCCACAGGGCGACACTGAGGCGGCGAGTGATCTCCCGCGCACGGCATTGGCGCGCGCCAAGGCAAGTGCGCGAGCAACGCCGACGAAGAAGGCGCCCGTGCGCCGTGTGCAATACGGCGACGATCGAGACCCGCAGACCATCGACACGGTGATGCAGGGCTGGCTACGTGACCACGGTTATGAGTCCCAGGTGGGGTCAGGGTCTCTGGTTGCGCGGTGGCCGGAGATCGTCGGCGAGACGCTCGCCGATCACGTAGTGCCCGAAGCCGTGCGCGAGACTGCTGACGGTCGCGAGCTTGTGCTGCGCGCGGATTCCACGGCGTGGGCAACCCAGGTGCGGCTGCTCATCCCGACCATTCACGGGCGCATTCGATCACTTCTTGGCGCAGGTGTGGTGGATCGGATACGGGTGAGTGGCCCCGTTCCCCCTGCACGCAATCCCGGCCCGCGCCGGGTGCCCGGCCGAGGACCCCGGGACACCTACGGGTAGGGCCCGCCTCAGGGCATCCCCGGCCACGCACCGTGGTAGCACGGAACCTTCTGTCGCCACCGCGACTCGGCATCTGCCCGTCGCTACGGTGCTCAGAGGTCTTGCCGACACGAGGGGTCACTATGCGCATCATCTGGGCACCTGTCATTGCCGGGGCACTTGCGATCGGGGCGCTCACGGTCCCAGCATCGGCCGCGCCCGTGCCGGCTGCGCCGCCGGCCGCGGAGACGAGTAGTCCGCAGGTCGATCCCCGGGCACGGGATCAGCGCCCCAACTTCGTCATCGTGCAGACCGACGACATGACGGTCGATGACCTCAAGGTCATGCCGGGCGTGCGCGCCCTCATCGGGGCGGCCGGTGCGACCTTCGAGCAGATGCTCACGCCGTTCGCGCTGTGCTGCCCCTCTCGCGCCTCCCTCATGACCGGCTGCTACCCGCACAACACCAAGGTGCAGGCCAACTTCCCGCCCGATGGCGGCTTCGTGGCATGGGAGAAGATCAACGGCCAGAAGCACACGGCGTACTGGCTGGAGCAGTCCGGCTACCACACGGTGCACATCGGCAAGTACATCAACGGCTACGGCCAGTACAACCGCCCTGTCAAGCGCGTGCCCTCCGGCTGGAGCGAGTGGTACGGCACTTCAGACCCCTCGACGTACCAGATGTACGGCTACCGCATGAACGAGCCGCGAGGGAGCAAGGTCTACGGCGACTTCTACGTCGAGGATCCCAAGAATTACGGCACGGACGTCTACACGGCCAAGGCCCTCGGTGTCATTAAGCGCGCGGCTGCGACACCCGGCCCGTTCTTCATGCAGGTGGCCTATCTGGCGCCACACGTGGAGACCATCCCGCTGACGGACGGCTCGTGGAAGGACAGCTGGGCGGACATCGACAAGCCGGAGAGCGGATCGGGCATCACGGTGCAGTCGATCCCGCCGCGCCCGGCCAAGCGTCACGCAAACCTGCTGCCGAACATCGAGTTGACCAAGGACCCGAGCTTCAACGAGGCCGATCGCTCGGACAAGCACCCCTTCATCCAGGCGATCCCGCCGCTCACCGATGAGAAGATCGCCGACCTTGAGGCAGACAACCGCAGCCGCAAGCTCTCCCTGCTCGCTGTCGACGAGGGCGTGACGGCCATCGTGAATACCCTGCGCCGCACCAATCAGCTCGACAACACCTACATCGTCTTCATGGGCGACAACGGATACATCCTCGGCCAGCACGCGATCAGCTACGGCAAGTACTTCCCCTATGAGCCGGCGCTCAACATCCCGGCCCTGATGCGCGGTCCCGGGATCACCCCCGGCACGACCGTCAAGGGCATGACGTTCGAGATCGACATGGCCCCGACGATCCTCGAGCTCGCCGGCGTCAAGCCCAACCGTCCGATCGATGGCCTGTCGCTCACCGGTCGGCTCATGGACAACAAGCCGCTGCCTCGCCGGCCACTCCTGCTCTCCAGCGGCCCCCAGCAGTCCGCCAGCGGTCAGCCACTGCCACTTTTTGACGGCGTGCGCACCGAGCGCTACGTCTGGTGGGTCTACGAGGATGGCTTCGAGGAGATGTACGACCTGAAGACCGACCCCTACCAGGTGCAGTCCGTCGCCGACGATCCGGCGTATCTGAAGACCAAGCTCGCTCTCATCGGGCTGTGGGATCGCCTCCAGGACTGCAAGGGAGCCCCCTGCCGGGTGCCGACACCGGCCATCCCCGCACCCACTGTCGGGTAAGGCGGACTAGGGCTAGCCACCCCTCACCGCCTCGAACTTTGGGCGGATAGTGCCCATAGACGGCCGTATTCGCCCAAAGTTCACGGTCGGCTCGGGGTCCGCGGTCGGCACCCACAGCCGGATTAGGCGATCACGCGGCGGTCGGCGTACCCTCTGACGTGCCCGGTCATCCGGGCCCCGGGGAGAGATCCCCCACCTCCTGCTCCGGAAAGACCGGAGCCGATGAGCCCAAAGGAGGTCGGCGACCGCATGCGCCGATATGAAGTCATGGTCATCCTCGACCCCGATCTCGAGGAGCGCACTGTCGCTCCCTCGCTCGAGACCTTCCTCAACGTCGTCAAGCAGGACGGCGGCTCGGTGGAGAAGGTTGATGTCTGGGGTCGCCGCCGTCTCGCCTACGAGATCGCGCACAAGCCCGAGGGCATCTACGCCGTCCTCGACATCACGTCATCACCTGCCGCCGTGGCGGAGCTCGACCGACAGCTCAACCTCAACGAGGCCGTGCTGCGCACCAAGGTGACGCGCCCGGAGGAGTCCTAAGCCATGGCCGCCGGGGACATCAACGTCACGGTCGTGGGCAACCTGACCAACGACCCGGAGCTGCGCTTCACACCGAGTGGTGCCGCTGTCGCATCCTTCACGGTCGCGTCGAGCTCGCGCTACCTCGACAAGGCCACCAATGAGTGGAAGGACGGCGATCCGGTCTTCATGCGCTGCAGCGTGTGGAGGCAGTACGCCGAGAACGTCGCCGAGTCACTCCAGAAGGGTATGCGCGTCATCGTGCAGGGCCGCCTCAAGCAGCGCTCCTACGAGACCCGCGAGGGTGAGAAGCGCACGGTCGTGGAGATGGAGGTCGACGACGTCGGCCCTGCACTCCGCTACGCCACAGCCAAGGTCACCCGCACCCAGCGCGGGGACAGCGGCTTCTCCGGTGGCGGTGGCTCGGGCGGTGGCGCACCTGCCGACGACCCGTGGGCTGCACCCAGTGGCGGCGGTGCCGCCTACGACGAACCCCCGTTCTAGACCACCGACTTTTCATTCGATTTTTTGCCTTCGTAAGGAGATATGACAGATGGGCCAGGGACCGCGCCGCGATAAGCGCTCAAGTGAGCCGGCACGCGTCAAGAAGGGCACCCCGCTGCTCGCACCGGACGTGACCTTCGTCGACTACAAGGACGTCAACCTTCTTCGCAAGTTCATCTCCGACCGCGGCAAGATTCGTTCGCGCCGCGTGACGGGACTCACCATGCAGCAGCAGCGCGCCGTCGCCAAGGCGATCAAGAACGCGCGCGAGATGGCGCTGCTGCCCTACACAAGCACGGGCAGGTAGACGTGAAGATCATCCTCACCCAGTCCGTCGACGGCCTCGGCGTCCCCGGTGACGTCGTGACCGTCAAGGACGGCTACGGCCGCAACTACCTCGTCCCCCGCGGCATGGCGATGCCGTGGACCGCCGGTGGCGAGAAGCAGGTCACGCAGATCAAGCGCGCTCGTGACGCCCGTGAGATCCGCGACATCGCCCACGCCAAGGAGGTCAAGGAGCAGCTCGAGGGCCTTGCTGTCGTGATCCCCGCCCGCGCGGGCGAGAGCGGCAAGCTCTTTGGCTCCATCACTAACGCCGACTTCGTCGCCGCGGTCCGCAAGGCCGGTGGCCCACTGCTCGACAAGCGCTCCGTCGAGGTGTCGCACGTCAAGGCCGTGGGGAGCCACAAGGCCCACGTGCGCGTGAGCCCCGAGGTCACCGCCGCGGTGACCTTCACGGTGACCGCTGACTAGCGACGCAAGCCCGCACTCGGTTGTGCGCACGTGGCGGACTCATCCCCGCGACGTGCGCACAGCCATGTGTGGACCTGTGTCCGGGTGAACTAGATGTCGAGGTCGACGACCACGGGGGCGTGGTCGCTGGGGCCCTTGCCCTTGCGCGCCTCGCGGTCGACGTAGGCATCCGTGACCCGCGCCGCGAATGCCGCATTGGCGTAGATCAGGTCGATCCGCATGCCCATGCCCTTGTGGAAGGCCCCGTCGCGGTAGTCCCAGAAGGTGTAGGGCTCGCCCTTGAGTGCACGGGGCATCACCTCGCCCAGGCCCGTCGCCCGCAGGTTGGCGAGTGCCGCGCGCTCGGCCGGCGTCACGTGCGTGGAGTTGGCGAAGAGCGAGATGTCCCAGACATCACTGTCCTCGGGTGCGACGTTGTAGTCGCCGATCACGGCGTACGGCCTATCCGGCGCACTTGCCATCTCCGCTGTCACCGTGTCCCGCAGCACACCGAGCCATTCCAACTTGTAGTCGTAGTGCGGATGCACCGGCTCACGGCCGTTGGGCACGTAGACGCTCCACACCCGGACGCCGTCGCATGTCGCACCGATGGCGCGCGGCTCGATCGATCCGTCGTACGCCGGCTGCCCCGGCAGGTCACGCACGACATCCGCGAGCCCCACGCGCGAGAGCAGCGCGACGCCGTTCCAGCGACCGTCACCGTGCGCGGCCACCTCATAGCCGAGTGCCTGGACCGGCATCTCGGGGAAATCCGCGCTCGCGCACTTCAACTCTTGCAGGGCCAGCACGTCGGGCTGGGCCTGCTCCAGCCAGTCCACGAGGCGGTCCAGTCGGGACTTCACGGAGTTGACGTTCCACGTGGCGATGCGCACGAGGGGAGGCTAGCCGTTAGGAGGGAGAGGTCGTGGGACCGGACCTACCTGGGCAGTGAGGCGTAACGGTAGCCGTTGCGCTCGGTGCCGAACCACGAGTTGATCGTGCGGTCGAACCACGGCCACATGGTGTCGCGGGCGTTCCACCCGTAGGGCGCATCGTCCTTGGGCTTGTAGTGCGATCCGCCCTTGAGTTCCCACGCTGCCCAGATGCGATCGACATTGGCATGGTGGATGAAGAAGACCGGGTCGTTGGGAGAGGTGTAGATCGCCGTCATCGTCCCCTGGGACATCTTGTCTGCGACCTTCCACACACCACCGACGTAGATGTGCACGGCGTTGTGCATCACGTAGGGCGACCCTTCGGTTTGGAACTGGACGATCCAGCCCGAGTCGCAGGTGGCGGGCTCGGCCTCTCGCCAGCCTTCGAGGCGATTGCGGAAGGACTTGTCCAGGGGCGATTGGCCGTTGTACGGCGAGTGATCGAATCGGTGGCCGTTGAGCGTCTCGGTGACGTCGGCCGCGGTCGGCAGGCTGACGGTGCCCAGCGGAAAGGCACCGAAATGGCGCACGAGGTGAGGTTTCGGTGCGGTGACGTCCTTGAGCAGTGCCTTGGGGTCCTGGACGGTGATCGTCCACTGACCCTTGCGGAACGGCCCCGTCGTCACGGCCCACGCCTGCTGCGCGTCTCCGTTGCCGCCCATGAAGTCGGGGCTGAAGACCGCAGCCGTGGACTCGGGGTCGGACCAGTCCCAGTAGGGAAGGCTCATGTGGGGATTCCCGCTCATCCGCTGCAGCATCTCCTCGAAGAGATGCAGGAATTGGCGGTGCCAGGGGAGGAAGGTGGGCGAGTTGTGCGCTGCTCCTGCCCAGTTGCCGGTCTGCTTCCAACTCACGGTGCACCGGAATGCCTCCCGATGCCACAGGACGAACTGGTCGTAGTAACTGATCGATGGGGTCCACGGCGAGGGCACGGTCTTGGACTTCTTCACGGCCGCGACGAAATCAGCCTTCTGCGCGGGCGTGAGGTCCT
>VGBQ01000044.1 GCA_016870425.1 Actinomycetota bacterium
GCCAGGTAGCCGATCGAGGGGCTCGCCTGCACCGCGAATGGGAAGTGTCCTACCAGCGGTGGCGGCAGTCCCACCCCGACCGCGCCGCGCTGCTCGATCGGCTTCTCGCCCGCGAATTGCCCCCGGATCTGAGTTCGGCCCTTCCGGTCTTCGATGCGGGGACCTCCATCGCCACCCGGGCTGCCTCCGGGAAGGTGATCAACGCCATCGCCTCGGTGATGCCGGAGTTCTGGGGTGGGTCCGCGGATCTCGCCGAGTCCAACAACACGACCATCGAGGGCGGGCTCTCCTTCCTGCCCACGGGAGCCGGTGGCCGCGACTCCTCGCCCTACGGCCGAGTGATCCACTTCGGCATCCGCGAGCACGCGATGGGCGCCATTCTCAACGGGATCGCGCTTGAGGGGCTCACACGCCCCTTCGGCGGGACGTTCCTGGTCTTCTCCGACTACATGCGCGGCTCCGTGCGGCTTGCGGCCCTGATGCAGACCTCAGTCGTCTACGTCTGGACACATGACTCCGTGGGGCTGGGCGAGGACGGGCCGACGCACCAGCCCATCGAGCATCTGTGGTCCCTGCGTGGCATCCCCGGCCTCGCCATCGCGCGGCCCTGCGACGGCAATGAGACCGCTCAGGTGTGGCTTGAGGCTCTGCGCCGCGCCACGCCCACGGGACTCATCCTGTCGCGCCAGGGCCTGCCCGTCATCGATCGCGCCACGCACGCGGCCGCGAGCGAAGTAGTGCGCGGCGCCTACACGCTCGCTGAGGCCTCGGGCACGCCGCGGGCGATCATCATCGCGACCGGATCGGAGGTGCAGGTCGCCCTGGCCGCTCGCGACATCCTCGAGTCAGGCGGCACGCCCACCCGGGTCGTGTCGGCCCCGTGCCTGGAGTGGTTCGACGACCAGGACAGTGCGTATCGGAATGCCGTGCTCCCGCAGGACGGGGCCGTGCGCGTTGCCGTGGAAGCCGGCGCAACCTACGGCTGGTGGAAGTACGTCGGCTCCGACGGAGGTGTCGTGGGCATCGATCACTTCGGCGCCAGCGCCGACGGGGCCCTGCTGCTCAAGGAGTTCGGCATCACCGCGGATGCCGTAGTTGAGTGCGTGCGATCGCTCCTCGCACGGAAGGGATCATCATGACCGCCCCACCCTCGCTCGTCGCGCTCACCCAAGCGGGCGTGTCCATCTGGCTTGACGACCTTGACCGCGGTCGCATTGCCTCGGGCGATCTCACCCGTCTCATCGATGACGACGAGGTCCGCGGGGTGACCACCAACCCCACGATCTTCGCCAAGGCACTGTCCTCCGCGGGTTCGGCGTACGCGCAGCAGATCCAGGAGCTGGCGGAAGCCGGAGCGAGCGTGGATGACGCAGTGCGCGCACTCACCACGACCGATGTCCGCGAGGCGTGCGACGTCTTCGCGCCGCTCTGGCGATCCTCCGAGGGTGTCGACGGTCGCGTCTCGATCGAGGTCGACCCGAGGCTGGCACGCGATGCCGACGCCACCATCCTGCAGGCGCGGCTCCTGCACGGTCTGGTCGATCGCGACAACGTCCTCATTAAGATCCCCGCGACGTCCGAGGGCCTGCGCGCGATCACGGAGACCCTCGCCTCAGGGATCAGCGTCAACGTCACACTCATCTTCAGCATCGAGCGGTACGCCGAGGTCATCGACGCCTGGATGACCGGGCTGGAGCACGCCCATGACCGCGGGCACGATCTGTCCGCGATCGAGTCCGTCGCGTCCTTCTTCGTGAGCCGCATGGACACCGAGGTTGATGCGCGCCTGTCAGCCATCGGCACGCCGGAAGCCCTTGCCCTCCGAGGCACCGCAGGGCTTGCCAGCGCCCGCCTGGCCTGGGGGGTCTACCAGGACGCGATGGGCTCGGATCGCTGGCAGGCCCTGCAGGCTCTCGGCGCGCGCCCCCAGCGGCCGCTGCGGGCCGCCACGGGCGTCAAGGACCCGGAATTCCCCCCGACGATGTACGTCATGGGCCTCGTCGTGCAGGGATGTGTCAACACGATGCCCGCGGCCACCCTTCGAGCATCGGCGGACTTCACCGGAGACGTCGTCGACACCGTCACGGGCACCCAAGCCGCGTCGCGCGCGGTGTGGGATGCGCTGGGTGCGCTAGGCATCGATGAGCCCGAGGTGTGCCAGCAGCTCGAGGACGAAGGCGTGGAGAAGTTTGACGCGTCGTGGGCTGAACTCCTTGACACGGTGCGCCAAGCCTTGGACGACGCTAGGCGCGCATGACCAACCCACTCCGCGACACACGGGACCGGCGGCTACCCAAGGTTGCCGGCCCCTGTGGGCTGGTGCTCTTCGGTGTCACGGGCGACCTCGCGCGCAAGAAGATCATGCCTGCGATCTACGACCTGGCTAACCGAGGTCTCCTTCCACCCGGCTTCGGGCTCGTCGGCTTCGCTCGACGCCAGTGGGATGACGAGGACTTCGCTCAGGAGGTGCACGACTCCGTCCGCGAGTACGCGCGCACACCCTTCCGGGAAGAGGTCTGGGCACAGTTGTCGGAGGGGATCCGCTTTGTCGAAGGCGACATCTCCGACCCGGCGGCCTACGCAGAGCTGCGTCGTGTCGTCCACGAGGTCGACGAGCGACGCGGGACCATGGGCAACCACGCCTTCTACCTCTCCATCCCGCCTAGCCTGTTTCCCGTCGTCGTCGAGCACCTCAAGGCGAGCGGACTCTCCGAGAGGCACGGCCGCGAATGGCGCCGCGTCGTCGTCGAAAAGCCCTTTGGTCACGATCTCGCCAGCGCGCAGGAGCTCGATCGCGTCCTGAGCACCGCATTCACGCCGGATGAGATCTTCCGCATCGATCACTATCTTGGCAAAGAGACAGTGCAGAACATCCTCGCCGTGCGTTTTGCCAACACGATGTTCGAGCCCATCTGGAATGCGAACTACGTCGACAACGTGCAGATCACGCAGGCAGAGGATATCGGCATCGCGGGGCGAGCTGGCTACTACGACGGCATCGGGGCTGCCCGCGACGTGATCCAGAACCACCTTCTGCAACTGCTTGCTCTCACCGCGATGGAGGAGCCACTGTCGTTCCGCCCTCACGAGGTGCGCGCGGAAAAGGAGAAGGTGCTACGCGCAGTCACGCTGCCCAGGGACATCGGCCCGCACACCGCCCGCGGCCAGTATGCCGCGGGCTGGCAGGGGGGGATCCCGGTCGTCGGGTTCCTGCAGGAGCCGGGGATCCCGCCGGACAGCACGACCGAGACGTTCGCGGCCATCCGGGTAACGGTGGACAACCGCCGCTGGGCTGGGGTGCCGTTCTACCTGCGCACGGGGAAGCGGCTGGGACGCCGAGTCACGGAAGTTGCTGTCATCTTCAAGCGCGCACCGCACCTGCCGTTTGAGTCCTCGTCCGTGGGCGAGCTCTCCGACAACGCACTGGTCTTCCGCATCCAGCCGGACGAGGGTGTGACGGTCCGCTTCGGCTCTAAGGTGCCGGGCACGGTGGGCATGGAGGTACGGGATGTCACGATGGACTTCCAGTACGGCGATTCCTTCGTCGACACGAGCCCCGAGGCCTATGAGCGATTGATCCTCGACGTCCTGCTGGGCGAGCCACCGCTCTTTCCCAACAGCACCGAGGTAGATCTCAGCTGGCGCATCCTGGACCCCGTGCTCGATGTCTGGGCCACAGAGGGCCAGCCCGAGCAGTATGCCTCGGGCGGGTGGGGCCCGGCATGTGCCTACGACATGATCGCGCGCGACGGGCGACAGTGGAGGCGGCCATGATCCGGCTCGAGGACACCAGCGGCGGGGCCATTGCGCGAGCGATCGACGAGGAGCGCCACCGCATGGGCTCACCCGCGACCGGCATGGTCCTGACCATGCTCATCCTCAGCGACGAGGAGTACGCATCCGATGCCACGGAGGCTGCTGTGCTCTCGGCCCGCCAGCACCCCATGCGCATCCTGACGCTCATCCCCCGCCCCGGCCGGGGCCCCGACCAAATCGATGCGCAGGTGATGGTCGGCGGCGATGACGGTCCGGGTGAGGTGGCGATCGTGCGCCTGCGCGGCGATCGGGCAGGACACGCGAATTCCGTGGTCATCCCCCTACTTCTCCCGGACACTCCGGTGGTCGCTTGGTGGCCCACGGATCCGCCGCCCGTCCCTGCCGACAATCCGATCGGGCACCACTGCCAGCGGCGGATCACGGACATGGCCACGGCTCCGGACCCGCGGGCAGCCCTGCGCGAACGCAAGGCTGGCTACGTGCCCGGTGACTCCGACCTTGCCTGGACGCGGCTCACCTCGTGGCGTAGCGCACTCGCCTCGCTCCTGGACGACGGCGAGACGCGGGCAACCGCCGGTTCCGTCGAGGCGGAGGCAGACAACCCTAGCGCCATCCTGCTGGCCGCATGGCTGCGCTGGGCCCTCGACATCACCGTGGAGTTCACGCCGGTCGCCGGGCCTGGAATCACGCGCGTGCGCCTGGAGACCGCGACGGGCCCCATCTCCTTGGATCGGCCCGACGGCTCCGTGGCTACGCTCTCGCGACCAGGGGTCCCGGAGTCCACTATCGCTCTCCCCCGGCGCGGGCTCCCCGACCTGCTGAGCGAGGAACTGCGACGGCTGGACCCGGATGAGGTCTACGGGGACGTCCTGGAGTCCATCTCCACGGCCCACGTATGAGCACGCTCAGCGTGGTCGTGCTCGACAACGAGCGAGCGCTGGCGGCGGCGGTGGCGCGGGCGCTGATTGAGCGACTCTCCGAGCCCGGGACCCACCACGTCGTGCTCACCGGCGGCGGGGTGGGGACGATGGTCCTTGCCGAATGCGCTGCACGGTCGACCGAGGTTGATTGGGGCAGCGTGCACCTGTGGTGGGGGGACGAGAGGTTCCTGCCCGAGGGTGACGCGGATCGCAACGCCACGGGTGCTCAATCCGCGCTGATCGATCACGTGCCGGTCCCCCCGGACCAGGTGCACGCCATGCCGGCAGACGTGGGCCAGAGCGCCGATGAGGCGGCCGCTTCCTACGCCGACGAGCTTGCACGGCACTCCTCCAGCGGCTTCGTCCCCGACTTCGACGTCGTCCTGCTCGGCATGGGCCCGGAGGGCCACGTGGCATCCCTCTTCCCGGGCATGCCGGCACTGCATGACGCGCGATCGACCGCGGCCATCACGGACTCTCCCAAGCCGCCCCCCGTCCGGATCAGCCTCACCCTCGCCGCTCTGCGTTCTGCCCGGGAGGTCTGGGTGGTCGCCTCCGGCGCCGTCAAGGCTCAGGCGGCGGGAGATGCCGTGCGCGAAGAAGTCAACCCTGACGACGTGCCTGCCGCAGGCGCCCGCGGGCGCGAGGCCACGATCTTCTGGCTCGATCGTGACGCAGCATCCCGCGTCGAGGGGACCTAGGACCTGCGAAGCTTCTCGAGGGCTTCCTCAAGGATCGCCGCACCGTCGGCGTCGCTACGACGCTCCTTGACGTAGGCCAGGTGGGTCTTGTACGGCTCGATCTTTGGTGGAGCCGGCGGAGCCTGCTCGTCCTGGCTGGCCGGCCATCCGCATCGCGGGCAGTCCCAGGTGTCAGGGACCGGGGCTTCCGCGGCGAAGCTCGGCGTGGTCTCGTGGCCACGTGCGCACCAGAAGGTGATGAATACCCGAGGCGCTGTCTCTCCGCGCTCAGCCTCCCCCATCGGTCCAGCGCCGACACGGCTGCCACGGATCGCACTACCACCGGCCACGTGGCCTCCTCGCTTCGATCGGACAGGTCATGAGCCCGTGCGCACCAGCAGTCCGACGGCGACGATCGACGCCGCCCAGATGAGGCCGATACCCACGGTGAGGCGATCAAGATTCTTCTCGGCCACTGAGGACCCCCCGATGGAGGAACTCACCCCTCCGCCAAAGAGGTCGGACAGGCCACCACCCTTGCCGCGGTGCAACAGGATGAGGACGACGAGCAGCACGCTCGTGATGACCAGCAGGACCGCCAGCGCAATGACCAGGATGGTCGTCACCTGCACCCGCCTCCTTCACACACCATCGCCGGATAGGGACACCGATCCGGCCGCCGCCGACGGTACCACGCGGGCCGATTGAGCAGCCTTGTCACGTCCCGTCTCCCGTGGCGTCCAGGAGTCGGTACCGCACGATGCCAACGAATTCGTCCGGATCCAGGCTCGCGCCACCGACGAGGCATCCGTCGACATCCGGCTCCGCCATGATGGCGGCCACGTTGGACACCTTCACCGAGCCGCCGTAGAGAATGCGCACAGCCTCGGCGACACCCTCACCACGCTCGCTGAGCAGCGCTCGGATCGCACGACAGACCTCCTGCGCATCCCCGGGCGTGGCAACCTCGCCTGTGCCGATCGCCCACACCGGCTCGTAGGCGATCACCATCGTGCTCACCGCTTCGCCAGGCAGGTCATCGAGCCCGGCCGTGACCTGCGCGAGGACGTGCTCGACGTGACGTCCCTCCTGCCGCACGGCGAGTCCCTCGCCCACGCACAGGATGGGGATGAGTCCATGCCGACGAGCGGCCCGCACCTTGGCCGCGGCGACATCGTCGCCCTCAGAGTGGTATTCGCGTCGCTCGCTATGCCCGACCAGGACATAGGTGCAACCCAGCTTGGCGAGCATGGTGCCGGAGATCTCGCCGGTGAAGGCACCCGAGTCGTGGACGGAGATATCCTGCGCGCCGTAGGTGATGCGATATCCATCGCCGTCGATGAGCGTTTGGACCGAGCGCAGATCGGTGAATGGTGGGATCACTGCGACATCCACGGCGTCGTAGTCTGCGTCATTGAGCGCAAAGGCCAGCTTCTGCACCAGTGCGATGGCCTCGAGGTGATTGATGTTCATCTTCCAGTTGCCCGCCATCAGCGGGCGACGTGCCTCGGTCATGAGCTGCCTTCCTCGAGGACGACTATGCCGGGCAGGGCTCGGCCCTCGAGCAGTTCGAGGCTGGCACCGCCCCCGGTGGAGATGTGGTCGTAGCGCGACTCGTCTATCCCGAGAGCGCGGATCGCTGCGGCAGAGTCCCCGCCACCGACGACGGTGTAAGCATCCGACTGGGCGAGGGCTTCGGCGACGGCGCGGGTGCCCTCCGCAAAGGACGCGATCTCGAAGACGCCCATGGGCCCGTTCCATACGACGGTCTGTGCACCCGCGAGGGCCGCGGCGTATCGGCGCGCCGTATCAGGGCCGATGTCCAATCCCTTCCATCCCGACGGGATCTCGCCGACACTGACGACACGCGCGGGCGAATCGGCCGACACCTCTGCGGCCACCACGACGTCGACGGGCAGCATGATCGCTACCCCACGCTGCCTGGCCCGCTCCTTAATGTCCCGCACCGTGGGCACCAGATCCTCCTCCAGCAATGAATCACCCACGGAGAAGCCTTCGGCGCGCAGGAAGGTAAACGCCATGCCACCCCCGACGAGGATTCCGTCGACACGGTCGAGGAGGTGACCGATGATCGCCAACTTGTCCGACACCTTTGCGCCACCGAGCACGACAAGGTAGGGGCGAGCCGGGTCCACCAGGACCCGTCCGAAACTCGCCAACTCGGCCTCGACTAGCAGGCCGGGGGCACAGGGAAGGTCACGGGCTATCTCGGTGACCGAAGCCTGCTCGCGGTGCACCACGCCGAATCCGTCACTGACGTAGCGATCCGCCCAGGATGCCCATTCGCCAGCCAGGGCCGCGCGCTCGGCAGCGTCCTTGCTGGTCTCGCGGGGGTCGAATCGCACGTTCTCCAACAGCAGGACGTCACCGCTCGTCAAGCCTGCGACCGCCGACTCAACCACAGGCCCCGTGGTCGCAGCGACAAAGTCGACGCGGCCCCCGAGAAGTTCACCGAGACGTGCGGCTACCGGCGCGAGCGAGAGGGCCGGATCCGCGACACCGCGCGGGCGTCCCAGGTGGGCCAGGACGACAACCTTGGCGCCCCGGCGTCTGAGGTGGTCGATCGTGGGGACGCTCGCGCGGATGCGTCCGTCGTCGGTGATCGTGACGGAGTCCCCGTCGCGGGAGAGTGGCACGTTGAGGTCGCTGCGGACGATCACCACTTTGCCCTCGACATCAAGGGCGTCTAGCCGAGCAGTCACAGGCGTGCGCCGACGTACTGCGTCAGATCGATGAGCCGGTTGGAGTAGCCCCATTCGTTGTCGTACCAGCCGACGACCTTGACCATGGTGCCCAGGGAGTTCGTGAGGCCCGCATCAAGGATGACCGACGAGGGATCGGTGACGATGTCGCTGGAGACGATGGGGTCCTCGGTGCAGCGCAGGATCCCCGCGAGGGGGCCTTCGCTAGCCACCTTCATGGCTGTGTTGATCTCGTCTGCGGTCGCCGGGCGGGACAGCTCCACGGTGAGGTCGGTTGCCGAGCCCGTGGGGGTGGGCACGCGCATCGCGTAGCCGTCGAGGCGTCCCTTGAGCTGCGGCAGCACCAGGCCGATTGCCTTGGCCGCACCGGTGGTCGTGGGAATCATGTTGATAGCGGCCGCGCGCGCCCGGCGTAGATCCGAGTGTGGGAAGTCCAGGATGCGCTGGTCATTCGTGTACGCGTGGATCGTCGTCATCATTCCCCGGACGATCCCGAACGAATCATCGAGCACCTTCGCCATCGGAGCGAGGCAGTTCGTCGTGCATGAGGCATTGGAAATCACGACGTCCGTTGCCGGGTCGTAGTCGCCTTCGTTGACGCCCATGACGATGGTGATGTCCTCGTTCTTCGCCGGGGCGGAGATGATGACCTTCTGCGCCCCCGCGTCCACGTGTGCCCTCGCTGCCGCGGCATCGGTGAAGTGCCCGGTGGACTCGATGACGATGTCCACGCTCAGGCGCTTCCACGGAAGTGCCGACGGGTCCTTCTCAGCCGTCACGGTGATCGCCCGGCCACCGACGGTCAGCGTGCCGTCTCCGTGACCTACCTCCTGGGGGAAGCGACCAAGGACACTGTCGTACTTGAGCAGATGCGCCAGGGTCGCGGTGTCCGTGAGGTCGTTGATCCCCACGACCTCGATGTCGGTGACTCCCGAAGCCACCAGGGCACGGTAGAAGTTGCGCCCGATCCGGCCGAAGCCGTTGATGCCGACGGTGATGGTCACGAGGGGCTCCTGAGGACGGGGCGCCTCGGCGGCGCCATGCATCGGTACCCGCGCAGCCTACCGTACGCGTTTACAGACCCTCAGGCGTCGAGCTCGGCGTGGAGCTCGGCCTCGAGGGCGTCGATGTCCGCGTCGGCGAGCGCCGCCTCGGTCCCGGGGATTCCGAGCTCGGCCGCGCGCTTGTCCGCCGTCGCCAGCAGTCGACGGATCCGGCCAGCGACCGCGTCCTTCGTCATGGGCGGGTCAGCCAGGGCACCGAGCTCCTCCAGACTCGCTTGACGATGCTCCAAGCGCAACCGTCCGGCCTCCGCGAGGTGGTCAGGCACCTCGTCGCCGAGGATCTCCATCGCGCGACGCACTCGGGCGCCAGCGGCCACCGCCGCCCGCGCGGAGCGCCGCAGATTTGCGTCATCGAAGTTGGCGAGGCGGTTGGCGGTGGCACGGACCTCGCGCCGCATACGCCGCTCCTCCCAGACGAGCACGGAGGCGTGGGCGCCCATTCGGGTCAGCATCGCGCTGATGGCGTCTCCGTCGCGGATGACCACCCGGTCGATTCCCCGTACCTCGCGTGACTTCGCCGGAATGCCGAGCCGACGAGCCGCCCCCACGAGTGCCAGGGCCGCTTCGGGTCCGGGGCAGGTGACCTCGAGGGCAGCGGAGCGACCCGGCTCCGTGAGTGACCCGTGGGCCAGGAAGGCACCGCGCCACGCTGCCTCCGCGTCACAGGCTCCGCCCGACACCACCGCGGGCGGCAGGCCTCGGACTGGCCGACCAGAGCCATCGACCAGCCCGGTCTGCCGGGCGAGGTGCTCGCCGCCAGCCACGATGCGCACCACGTATCGCTGGGACTTGCGCAGCCCTCCGGCTTGCACGATGGCGATCTCGCCGTCCTGATTGTAAACCTCGGTGAGATCCTTGCGCAGCCGTCGAGCGGTCGCGCCGGCGTCAAGGTCGGCTTCGACCACGATGCGCCCCGCCACGATATGCAGGCCCCCGCCAAAGCGCAGGAGAGAGGACACCTCGGCCTTGCGACAGCACGACTTCGTGACGGGCAGACGACTGAGCTCGTCCTTCACCTCTGCGGTCAGGGCCACCGCGCCATCCTGCCATGGCGACCCGCGGGGGGAGGGCATGGCTCTGCCCTTCACTCACCCCCGGGGTCAACGCCACCCGAGGGGGCCCAGGACCGACGCGAGCGCGGCGGCGAGGCTGCCGGTGTTGTGGTGACCGGGTCCGGCGAGGACAGACTCGAAGAGCACGTCACCGCCGAGACGATCCGCGGCCGCTGTCAGGGCCTGGGGATCGTCGACGCTACGGGGGTCTGCGATCACTGCGTCCAACGTGATCCCACCCGCCAGGTCTGTCCATGTCTGGAGGTAGCGCACCGCGGTGAAATCCTCGGTCTCCCCCGCCTGGGGCCCAGCGTTGAGGATGAGGATGCGCTTGCCCTGTGCCTCCCGCAGAGCAACTGCCAGGTCCGGCACGAGCACGTGCGACAGCACGCTGGTGAACCACGACCCGGGACCCACCACGATGTGACTGGCGTCGTACACCGCGGCCACGGCCTCGGGGCAGGCCCGCGGACGCTCCGGCCGAAGGCGCAGGGCCGCGATCCGCCCACGCGAGGCGGTGAGACGTGCCTGCCCGCGCACCTCACGCACGGCGCCCTCGGCGGTCACGACATCCGCGATCAACTCGACCGGCTCCAGACAGTTGGGCAGCACTCGACCGCGTGCGCCGAGCACTCCCCCGAGGCGGTCGAGCCCGGCGACCAGATCTCCTGTCTCCTCCCAGAGCGCCACGAGGAGAAGATTGCCGAGTGCGTGCCCCTCGACATCCCCGCTGCCGCCGAATCGGTGCTGCAGGACCCGGGTCCACAGGCCCTCATCCGCGAGAGCTGCGAGGGCCATGCGCAAATCACCCGGCGGGGGTACGCCGAGGTGAGTCCTCAGGCGACCGCTCGAGCCCCCGTCGTCACCGGTGCCCACAATCGCGATGGGCTCGCACTCGAGTTGTCGCAGCGCCCGCAGGGTGACGGACAGGCCGTGACCCCCGCCGAGGGCGACGATGCTCACCGTCATTCCCGCCCGAGATCACGGTGGAAGACCATCGACTCGATGCCCTCATCGCCGAGCCGACGAGCAACCTCTTCCGCCAGGGCAACGCTGCGATGCTTGCCCCCGGTGCATCCGATCGCGACCGTGACATAGCGCTTGCCCTCACGCAGGTATCCCTCCGCCATGATGTCGAGCAGGCGTGTCGACTCGGCGAGAAAGCTCTCTGCAGCGGGATTGTCCACGACGTAGTCCCGCACGTCCGGATCGAGGCCGGTGCGCTGGCGCATGCTGTCGACCCAGTGCGGATTGGGCAGGAATCGCCCGTCGAGCACGACGTCGGCGTCGACTGGGATGCCGTACTTGAAGCCGAACGACATCACGGTGGCGCGGAGCGGAGCAGCGTCACCGCCGAACGCGGCCTCAACCCGATGTCGCAGGTCGTGAACATTGAGTTGACTGGTATCGATGACAACGTCAGCGTCGGCTCGGAGCCCCGCCAGGGCCAGGCGCTCGCGTCGCAGCCCATCGACGAGACGCTGGCCCTGCTGCAGCGGGTGGGGCCGACGGTTGCTCTCGAATCTGCGCACCAGGCACCCGTCAGAGGCCTCGAGGAAGAGGATCCGCACATCGATGCCCTCCTCGCGCAGACGCGTGAGGGCTCTCTCGGTGTCATCGAAGAACTTCCCGCCGCGCACGTCCACCACGACGGCGACCCGGGTCACATCACCGTCCTCGCCGAGCGCCCGCACGGTTCGGGGGATCAGCACCGGCAGGAGATTGTCCACGACAAACCAGCCGCGATCCTCCAGCGCGCGGGCCGCGGTGGAGCGCCCAGCGCCGCTCATCCCCGTCACCAGCACGACTGCGGCCACGCCACGCCCACTCGCCTCGGCGGTCATCCCGTCACCTCCGGGGCCAGCATCTCACTCTCGCCCTCGTGCCCCTCCGATGGCGGATCCAGCGTCGGGGACTCCGCGGCGAGCGCGGCGACGATCCGATCGGCGAGTTGCGGACCGATCCCCGCGACGGCTTGGAGCTCGGCGGGTGTCGCGCGACGCACACCCGCCACCGAGCCGAAGGCCCGAAGGAGGGCCTTGGCCTTCGCGGGCCCCAGGCCGGGTACGCCGTGGAGGGCGCTGCGCGTGCGGCGCGTGCGGGTGCGCCGCTGGTAGCGGATCGCCACCCGGTGGGCCTCGTCCCTCATCCGCTGCAGGAGGTAGAGCCCCTCGCTTCCCCGGGGCAGGATGAGCGCCTGCGAGGCCGTTGGCAGCCACACTTCCTCCAGGCGCTTAGCCAGGCCCATCACGGCGACGTCGGTCACCCCCCTCTCGCGTAGAGCGGCCTCGGCGGCCCGCACCTGAGGCTGGCCTCCGTCGACGACGAGGAGCTGGGGCGGGTAGGCAAATGGCTTGCGCGCGACCTCCTCCGACTCTGGGCGAGGGCGGAACCGCCGGAGCACGATCTCGCGAATCGCCGCGGTGTCGTCGCGCGCCCCCTCCTCGGACAGGGCGAAGGTGCGGTATTCCCGAGGTCGGGGAGCTCCGTCTTCGAAGACGACGAGTGATCCGACGACTCCCTCTCCGCCTAGGTGCGAGACGTCGATCGTCTCAATGCGCAGCGGTGCCTGGGCTAGCCCGAGAGCCTGCTGGATCTGCGTCAAAGCCTGGCTGCGCGAGGTCAGGTCCCCCGATCGTCGGGCCTTGTGCAGACCCAACCGCTGCTCCGCGTTGGCGCGCGCCGTCTCAAGCAGCTCGCGCTTGGCGCCCCGCTGGGGGATGCGCACGTCGACCCGTGTGCCCCGCCGCCAGGCCAACCACTCGACAACATCCGCGGTCACGTCTTGCGGGACGAGGATCTCGGGGGCGCAGTCCCCCGCTTCGTCGACGACGCTGACCAGCAGTCGGCCGAGCAGTTCACTTTCGTCAGAGTCGTCAACGCGTTCGACGACGTAGCTGCGCTGGCCCCGGATCCGGCCTTCGCGCACATGGAAGATCTCGAATGCCAACTCCAACTCGTCACCCGCCATGGCGATCACATCAGCGTCCACGGACTCGTCGAAGACCACCGAGTTGCGCTCCATGGCACGCTCAAGAGCCCCGATATCGTCACGTAGGCGCGCGGCCCGCTCATAGTCCTGGGCGGCCGATGCCTCCAGCATCTCCGCCGTCAGGCGCCGTCGGAAGTCACGCGCGCGACCGCCGAGGAATCCGCAGAGGTCCTCGGCCACGCGGCGGTGCTCCTCGGGGGTCACCCTCCCGACACACGGAGCGCAGCACTTGCCGATGTCGGCCAGCAGGCAGGGTCGTCCCGAACGGCGCGCGCGATCGAAGACGCCGGCTGAGCACGTGCGCACAGGGAATACGCGCAGCAAGGCATCGAGTGTGCCGCGGATTGCCCACGCGTGCGCGTAGGGGCCGAAGTAGCGCGTGCCCGTGCGCTTGGCACCTCGCGTCACCAGCGCCCGAGGGAACTCCTCCCCCATCGTCACCGCGAGGTAGGGGTAGGACTTGTCGTCGCGGTAGCGCACGTTGAAGCGGGGATCGAACTCCTTGATCCAGGCGTACTCCAATTGAAGGGCTTCCACCTCGCTGCCGACAACCGTCCAGTCGACGTCGGTCGCGGCCTCCATGAGGGAGCGCGTCCGCGGGTGGAGTGAACGAGCATCGGCGAAGTAGGAGCCCAGTCGGGAGCGCAGCGACTTCGCCTTGCCGACGTAGATCACGCGGGACTCCGCGTCACGGAAGCGATATACCCCGGGCGCGTCCGGGATCCCCCCGGGCCGGGGGAAACGGCTCATGGGCGCCCGCTCAGCCCAGCACGACCTGGTCGTCCACCACGGAGACGTCGACGGGAGCGAGGCCGGAGGTGGCCGGGCCGGTGAGCACTGCGCCGTCCTCGGCGGAGAAGAGTGACCCGTGGCAGGGGCACAGGATCTCGTTATTCGTCACCTCGCTCACCAGGCATCCCTGGTGGGGGCACACCGCGGTGAAGCCGCGAACATCCCCCTGGGCCGGCTGAGTGACGACGACCTTGGGGCCGTCGTAGACCACGCCCGACCCGACAGCGACCTGATCCACGGGTCCGAGCACCTCGCCGGCCGGCGCCGCCGGACTCGACGACGCTGAGCTCGATGCGCCGGGGGACGACGGTGCGGGCTCGGAGGACGCCTCCGCCGTACCGTTAGATGAACCGCCGCACGCAGCGAGGGCAGCCGCGGCGCTCAACGCGCCTCCGGTGACGAGGACGGTCCTGCGGGCAAGTGG
>VGBQ01000045.1 GCA_016870425.1 Actinomycetota bacterium
GACTCGGGATCTCGCCCGGAGATCGCGATCACATGCGAGATCACCGACTCCACCGGCGCGATCACCGGCCGCGTGTCCACACGATGGACCCTCAAGGCGCTGAAGAAGTCCTAGCTCGCGGGTCTGCTCAGACCTTGGGCGCGGGGGTCCAGCGCAGGTAGGGCTTGACCTCCTCCACCTCGCCGAAGCGGGCCTTCGCGTCGTCCGTGGACATCATCGGCGAGACGATGACGCGATCACCGGGGCGCCAGTCGACCGGAGTCGACACCGGCGCTGCGTCCGTGAGCTGGAGAGCGTCGATCACGCGCAGGATCTCATCGAAGTTGCGCCCCACCGACTTGGGATAGGTCAGAGTCAGACGCACCTTGTTGCTCGGATCGATGATGAAGACTGATCGCACCGTCGAGGTGTCTCCCTCGCCCGGGTGGATCATGTCGTAGAGCTCGGAGACCTTCTTGTCGGGATCCGCGATGATGGGGAAGTTGAGGTCGGTGCCACCGACGTCGCCGATGTCGCCCGCCCATCCGCGATGGGAATCCAGGGGATCGACCGAGATGGCGATGCACTTGACGCCGCGGCGGTCGAACTCGGCCTGCAGGGCCGACGTGCGACCGAGCTCGGTCGTGCACACGGGCGTGTAGTCAGCGGGATGACTGAAGAAGACGGCCCAGGATCCGTCCTTCCACTGGTGGAAGTCGATCACGCCCTCGGTCGTCTCCGCGGTGAAGTCAGGGGCGACGTCGCCCAGTCGAATCGCCATGTCGTGCCTCTCGCGCCGGCAGGCGCCGGCTTCGGGACCGAGCGTAGGCGCGGGACCAAAGTCCCTCACACACGGAGGTGCCTCAGGAGTCGCCGCGCACCACCCGCGGACCGTGCGAGTAGTCCTCGTGGGAGCGGGGGTCCTCGCAGGGCTCGAGGTGGGTGTGGACCTGCGCGTGCGGGAGCTCGGCCGTGATGGCGGCCTCGACCTCCTCAACCAGGTCGTGGGCTCGCGAGACGCTCCAGGACCCCGGCACGAGCACGTGCACGGAGACGAACTGGTCGCGCCCGGACTCACGGGTCTGCAGGCCGTGGAACTCCAACTCCCCTGCCGGGTAGCGGGAGACGAAGTCGCGCAGCACCGCAAGGACGCGTGCCGTCTCCTCCCGGGGCAGCGCATGGTCGAGCAGTCCGCGACCGGCGTTGCGCACGAGGATGAAGCCGGTCCACAGGATGTTGGCGCCGACGGCAAGGGCCACCAGCGAGTCCAGTGGCAGCCAGCCGGTCACGGCGACCAGCGCGATGCCGACGATGACTCCGACGGACGTGTAGACATCGGTGAGCAGGTGCTTGCCGTCGGCGACCAGTGCCATCGATCGATGGCGCCGGCCCTGGCGCAGGATGATCACCCCGACGGCACCGTTGACCACGGTTGCCCCCACGGTGATGGCGAGGCCGATACCAAGATCCTCGAGCGGCTGGGGATTGAGCAGCCGATCCACCGCGGCGTACACGATGAGCCCGGCCGCGACGAGGATCATCACTCCCTCGGCGCCTGCCGAGAGGTACTCCGCTTTGCCGTGGCCGAAGTGGTGACGCTCGTCGGCGGGCTTGGCGGCAGCGGCGATGGCGATGAGGGCCAGGACGGCGGCCACGAGGTTGACGACCGACTCCAGCGCGTCCGAGAGGAGGCCGACCGATCCCGTGAGCAGGTAGGCAACGGTCTTCATGCCGATCGTGACGACCGCGGCGGCGATGGACAGCCAGGCCCAGCGGGTCAGGGAGTGCGCGTGGCTGCCGGACACGGCACGAGCATCCCACGGGACCGGGGTGACCGAGCGAGCTAGAAGGTGCCCTCCCCCGCCGGCGCAGGCTCAGGCGGGGAGCCGTCATCGGTGCGCACCGGCCCGGTGAGGTAGCGCATCGCGCCATAGACACCCGCCGCGAGCGGCACCCCGATGAGGGCACCGAGGAGACCGAAGTACGCCGCTCCCGTGGCCGTGACGAGGACGATCGCCACCGGATGGAGGTTGACCGTCTGGCCCATGATGAGCGGCTGGAGCACATTGCCCTCGAGCTGGCCGATGACGAAGATCAGGGCGATGACGAGTGCCCCCGCGAGCGGTCCGTCGGTGACGAGTGCGACAAAGGCAGCCAGCATCATCGCGATCGGGGCGCCGATATAGGGGATGAAGGCGCCGAAGAACACGATGATGCCCAGGGGGATCGCCAGGGGCACCCCCATGATGAGCAGCACGATCGTCACCAGCGTCGCATTGGTGATCGCGACGAGCACGAGCCCCTGCGAATACTGCGAGAAGCCACGCCAGGCGATGCGCACCGTCTGGCCGATCACCTCGCGATTGCGGGCCGGCATCCAGCGCACGAACCACGCGAAGAGCTCACGGGGCTGGATGAGGACGAAGATGAGGATGAAGACTCCCGCGGCCAGGGCCGTGCCCACGCCGAGGACGCTCCCCACGCCGGAGAGGACGCCCAGTGCGATATCTCCGCCGGAGGAGCGGATGAAGTCCTCCACCTGGACATAGACGCTGGTGAGCTGCGCGTCGGTCATCCCCAGGGGCCCTTCGCGCAGCCAGGTCTGCAGGTCCTCGACCCCCTGATTGAAGGCTGCCGAGATGCCCTCCCATTGCGACATCGTCTGCAGCCCGATGAAGATCACCACGACAGCCACCGCCGTGGCGAAGACCAGGAGCGAGATCACGGCGGCGAGCCAGCGCGGCATCGACCGAGCCAGCAGGTCGACGAGGGGCATGAGCCACGCGGCGACGAGCAGGGCGAAGAAGAGCGCGAGGATCAGCGTCTGGAGCGGCGTCATGAGCAGGAGCAGTCCCCACAGGACGACACCGATCGCCGCCAGCCGCCAGGCATAGCCACCGATACGCCGAAAGGCGGGCGAGACGTGGTCGGGGGTGTCGTAGGGCGCCGGGAGGGGCGGCCTCGGCGGGATGTGGTCTTCTTCCGACCGGGTTCGCCCCACGCCGCACCTCCTCAGCGCGAGCGTAGTCCCGCGCGAGGCCCCTCCTGGCGCATCGGCCTAGGGTGTGTCGGGACGGGAGGAGCCCCATGTCCGGAGCATCCGGCGACGCAGCGATCCCGAGCCTTGCCTACGACAGCGCGGGCTCGGGGCCCCCGCTCGTCCTCATTCACGGCTTGGCTTCCTCCCGCCGCTGCTGGGACCTTGTCGTCGACGATCTCTCCCGCGACTTCACGGTGTACGCCGTGGACCTGCCCGGTCACGGCGACTCCGATCCGATTCCGGGGCAGCACGAGACCCCGGCGACCGAGATGGCGCGTGCAGTCGGCGCCTTCCTCGACGAGCGTGACATCGACCGTGCGCATCTCGTCGGCAACTCACTCGGCGGGTGGACAGCACTGGAGGCCGCCGCGGACGGGCGCGCGCACAGCGTGACCGCCCTGTGCCCGGCGGGCCTGTGGGAGCCGATTCACGAACCCCTGGGCGCGATCCAGTTCAACAGGAAGGCCGCCGTCGCCACGCGGCGCGTCATTCCCGCCATCATGCGGGTGCCACCCCTGCGCAGGGCACTCGTGCGCACGGGTGTCGAGCGGACCGCGACCGTGCCCTACCGCGTCGCCGTCGACGCGGCCTACGCGCAGGCCGACGCCCGAGGGTTCAAGCAGGCCCACGATGGCGCCCTGCACCGGCGCTTCGATCGTGCCGCGGGGATCCCCGACGACGTACCCGTGACGATCGTCTTCGGTGACAACGACCGGCTGCTGCCGGCTCCGGGCTTCCAGAAGCGTGATCTCGCCCCGGCGCATGCGCGGTGGGAGGTGCTCTGGAACTGCGGCCACGCGCCGATGTGGGACGTGCCCTCCCTCACGACACACCTGGTGCGTGAGACGGCGTCGCAGGGCACGACCGCATGAGCATCAGGGTCTACCAGGGCCCGCACTCCGACGGGCGACGCCTGCCGGTCAGTTGGCAGTGGCTGCCGTGGCTCTTCGCGGGCATCACCATTGGCGGACAGATCATCTGGCTGCTCGCCGAGCCCGCGCGCGACGTGCTCACCATCGTCACGGTCATGACCTTCTTCTTGGCTTCGGTGAGTCACGCATGGCTCACGCGTGGCTGGACCTGGGCGTTGGGCTACGTCGTCATCGCCGGTGGCATCGGAGGCGCAGTGGAGGCGGTGGGAGTCGCCACGGGCATCCCCTTCGGCAGTTACTCCTACAGCGACACGCTCGGCCCGACGCTCATCGGCGTGCCCGTCGTCGTGATGATGGCGTGGGCGATGATGGCCTACCCGGCGCTCCTGGCCGCGCAGCGCATCTCGCGCACGCGGGCCGGCGTCGTGGTCTTCGGAGCGTGGCTCCTCGCCTCCTGGGATCTCTTCCTCGACCCCCAGATGGTCAGCGAAGGACACTGGACCTGGACCAACCCCGAGCCCGGACTGCCCGGCGTCCCCGGCATCCCTCTCACCAACTACGCCGGCTGGATCATCACGGCACTCGTCATCATGGCCCTGCTCTCCCGGCTGCCCGCGCGCAAGGCCACCGGCGACGGCGTACCCACGCTCATGCTCGCGTGGGTCTACTTCTCCAACGTCCTGGCCAATGCGGTGTTCTTCGGCAGGCCCTGGGTCGCCCTGTGGGGCGGCGTCATCATGGGCGCCGTGGTCATCCCATGGGCGTGGATCTCCTGGACGCGGCGACCATGAATCCTCGACGACTCGCCCGGGCGATTGCCGGCACCGGTGCCCTCACCTCCGCCGCGCTGACGGCGCACGCCACCCTCAACATGCGGCGGATCCGACGGCCGCGTGATGAGACGGTCACGATCCATGAGCGCGTGTCAATCCTGCTCCCGGCACGCAACGAGGCGGAGCGCATCACCCCCACTCTGCGGTCACTGCTCGCCCAGGAGGGCCTGCCCGACATGGAGATCCTCGTCCTCGACGACGGCTCTACCGACGGCACCGCCGACGTCGTCCGCCAGATCGTCGGCTCAGATCCGCGCGTGAAGGTCATCGATGGGCCCGATGACCTCCCGCCGCCCGGATGGCTGGGCAAATCGTGGGCGTGCCATCGGCTCGCGCAGGAGGCGACCGGCGAAGTCTTCGTCTTCGTCGATGCCGACGTCCAGTTGAGTGCTCGGGCGATCGCGTCGACGGTCCACCACATGCGCGAGGGCGAGCTGGACCTGCTCTCGCCCTATCCCCGGCAGATCGCGATTACCGCCGCCGAGCGCGTCACCCAGCCGCTGGTGGTGTGGTCGTGGGTGACGGCCCTGCCGATCCGCATCACCGAGCGCAGCCACTACCCATCGATGGCCGCCGCCGTGGGCCAGTTCCTCGTCGTCGACGCCCGCGCCTATCGCATCAGCGGAGGTCACTCCGCCATCTCCGGTCTCATCCTCGAAGACGTCGGGGTGCTGCGCGCACTCAAGCGCGCTGGATTCCGGGGGGCCCCGGCCGACGGCAGCGCGGTGGCTTCGTGCCGGATGTACACCTCATGGCCGGAGATCTACGACGGCTATACCAAGTCCGTGTGGTCCGCCGTACAGCCCAATCCCGTCGCCTACGGGCTCGTGGCGGTGATGACCCTCGCCTACGTCGCCCCTCCCGTCTTCGCCCTCCTCGGCCCGGGCAGAGCCGCGCGCGCCTGGGGGATCGCCGGCTACGCATCCGGTGTCGCCGGGAGATACGTCGTCGCTCGGCGCACCGGTGAGCGAGTGTGGCCAGACATCCTCCTGCAGCCCGCGTCAGTGGCCACCTTCGCCGGACTCATCCTCGCGTCCCTGCGTCGTCACCGTGCCGGCACGATCACATGGCGGGGGCGGCCGCTGCCGTGACATGCCGATGATCGGACTCGTCGTCGTCCTGGCCTACGCGCTGGGGGCAGCGGTCGGGGTAGCCAGCGCTCGCAGCGAGCGCCTCGCCGATACCTGGCGAATAGTCATTCGATGGCAGATCGTCGTCGTGTCCGTCGGCGTCTCGATCCTCGCCGCCTGGCGACTGGAGGGCCTGGTCGACCTCGCCTGGCCGCTCATCGCCGCGGGGTTCACCTGCGCGATCATGGTGGTGGCATGGTGGAGCACCCCGCGCGGCTCCGATCGCACCGGCCGTGCAGTGCTGCGCGGATGGTCAGCCAACGCCAACGGCGGATTCTGGGTCATCCCGGTGGCGACGGCCATCGCCGGCGCACCCGGTGCGGTGTTCGCCGTCATCGTCGACCGCCTCTACATCGTGATCTTCGGCTTCTTCACGTGGATCCTGCGCCGCCATGCCCCCCAGCCCCAGCGACTGCGCACCTCCTGGATCGACCAGGCACCGGTCATCGCCTTGGGCATCGGGCTGATCCTCAATGTGACGCGGGAGACCCCGACCTGGACCGCCACCGCCCTGGAGTGGGCCGCCCCACTGCTGGCTTTCTCGGGGGCAGCTGTCTTCGTCGGATCGGTGCTGCACCCGTCGCAGCGCATCCCGTGGCGGCCGGGCATGCCGGTCTGGGCGCTGCTCAGCGCCGTGCGCATCCTGCTCTTCGTGCCCGCAGCACTCCTGGCCCCGAGCCCGGAGATTGCCATCGCCTTCGTGCTCTTCGGCCTGACGATCCCGGCGTTCTTCCCGCCGCAGTTGTCGATTCTCTATGGCTATCGGGACTCCGTCGTCGCGGCGACCGCGCGCTGGGGCTGGGTCTTTGCGGCTCCGGGCATCGCGGCCGCGGCGATCCTGTGGTCACTGGGCTGAGATCGCCCTACGACGTACGGCAGTAGTCGGACTCGCCCTCGGCTACCCGGTCGAGCGCGCTCCTCGACGCCGGGAAGAGGTCGAGCCAGCACAGCGCGATGCCCTTGAACGACTCCCCGGGAGACTGAGCCAGGTACGCGGGATCACGCCGAGAGGCGTCGTTGAGCGCGCGCGGGTCATAGACCCCGAAGTCGACGAAGAAGTTTGGGCCACCGGGGGGAAGGCACAGGGGTCTGCCTACCTCGCAGCTCGTGGCGCCCACACCGGTCGCGATCACGTCGCCGGCCCGGACGAAGACGGGCGTCACCCGGGTCGTGCGGCTGTCCTCGCGCACCTCGACCGGCGCCACCGCCGACGCAAGTGCCGGGGCCAGAGTCCCGTCACGGAGATGGTCGAAGCGCCACATGACGCCGCAGTCGGCGAAGAAGTCCAGGATGACCTGGTCATTGCCCGGAGTGTAGGCCTCGCGATAGCGCCCCACGGCGTAGAGCCATCCGTCCGCCGGCGCCACGATGACCTGGCGTCCGTCCACATCGTCAGGCGCGTAGCGCACATGCGCATGGGGCTTATAGCCCGACTGAGGGTTTGCGTAGCCGGGACGCCGGATCGACGTGACATCACCGATGTCGAAGGGCAGCCGGGAGAACAGTTGCGAAAGATCGGCCGGGCACGGCTGTGTGGAGCGGACACGCTGCCACCCGCGGTCCCAGGACCCGCTCCACTCGTAGGGCGGCCCGGCCGGAGCAGCCGGTGCGGACTGCACGACCCACACGGGCTTCTTGGCCTTCTTGGTCTTGGTGCACACCAGGGTCCGACCCTGTGCGTCGACCGCGGTGGCGCCCACCTTCGCGCAGCGGGCACCCGCCTTCGCCGGTGCCGCGACTGCCGGACTCGTCACGACAAGGGTCGCTGCCAGGCCACAGATGCTTGCGACGACCGCGAGACGCAACTTGCTCACGGACGCAGGATGCAGCACGTCCCGCTGGGTGTCCACCCCATACGCTGGCCATGTGGCTCGCGTCGTCGTGATCGGTGGGGGCGTCGGCGGCATGGCGGCCGCGGCCCGACTGAAGGTCAAGGGACACGACGTCACACTCCTTGAGCAGGGATCGCGCTTCGGGGGCAAGCTCGCGCGCTACGAGCGCGACGGATTCGTCTTCGACACAGGCCCCAGCCTCTTCACGCTGCCGGCCGTCTATCGCGATCTCTTCCTCAAGACCGGTAGGGGCCTCGAGGAGTCGGTCGACGTGCAGCCGCTGGACACGGCGTTCGGCTACCGATTCGCGGACGGCAGCTCCCTCGAGCTCCCCGGCACCGATCCGGCGCGGATCGCGCGCGCGATGGGCGAGCAACTCGGCGGCGCGGCAGCCGAGGACTGGCGTGGGCTCATGGCCCGGGCCGCCGAGGTCTGGCGCATCACGCGCCGACCCTTCATCCAGTCGCCCCTGGCCGGTGCGGGCACCCTCGTGCGGCTGGCAACCGATCCGCGCGAGGTCAAGGCCGTGGCGCCGTTCACCTCGCTGCGCAGGCTCGGCCGCCATCACCTGCGCGACCCGCGACAGGTGATGCTGCTCGACCGCTACGCGACGTACCAGGGATCCGATCCGCGCAAGGCCCCCGCGGCGCTCATGACCGTGCCCTACGTCGAGCAGGAGTTCGGGGCCTGGCACCTCGGCGGCGGCGTGGCCACGCTCGCCGATGCACTCGTCGATCGCTGCCAGGAGCGCGGCGTGGACATGCGCACGGGAGTCGACGTACAGCGCATCACGACGGATGCGGCGGGAGTGACCGGGGTGGAGACCGCCGAGGGCGAGCGCATCGCGGCCGACATCGTGGTCGCCAACTCCGATGCCGACACCCTCTACTCCCGCATGCTCGACGATCCACGTGCGCGCAAGCCGCTCAGGACGCTGCGCCGGGCGACGCCCTCCCTCTCGGGCTTCGTGCTGCTGCTCGCCGTGCGCGGGCGCACACCGGGCCTGCGCCACCACAATGTGTGGTTCCCCGCCGACTACGACGCGGAGTTCGATGCGGTCTTCGGCGGTCGACCCGTGGCCGACCCGACGATCTACGTCTGCGCTCCCGACGACCCGCGCATGCGCCCCGATGACGACCACGAGTCGTGGTTCGTGCTCGTCAACGCTCCACGCCAGGGCCCGGTCGACTGGGATGCGATCCGCGAGTCCTACGCCGACCACGTGCTCGAGGTGATGGCCCGACGCGGATTCGACGTACGCGACCGCCTGATGTGGCGCGAGATCCGCACCCCCGCCGACCTCGAACGCGATGTGAGGGCACCCGGTGGCTCGATCTACGGCTCGAGCAGCAACGGCATGCGCGCGGCATTCCTGCGTCCTGCCAACATCTCGCCCGTGCCCGGCCTCTTTCTAGTCGGCGGCTCCTCCCACCCCGGCGGCGGGCTGCCGCTGGTGGGCATCAGCGCGGAGATCGTCGCCGAGGCCATCGGGCGGGCTAGTGCTTCCTAGTCACTCGTCGTCGTCGCCCGCGTCACCGCGCCAGACGGCGAGCCGGCCCTGGCGCGAGAGTGCGCGCAGTCGGCGCTCCGTCGCCTCGCGCTCCTCCGGCGTCGTCACCACGACGATCTGATCGCCCGCGCGCAGCCGGGTCTCGCCATCGGGGACGAGCGTGGCGCGGTCGCGGATGACGAGCGACACCGCGGCCGGCTGAGGCAGGCCGATCTCGCGCACGAAGACGCCGACGAGCTGACTATCCGCGGGGATGGAGAGGCCGAGCATGACGGCGTTGACGCCATCGAGCGGTGCGCTGTCGACGTCGAGCTCGCCCGCGGGCTGCGCGACCGAGACACCGAGCCGACGGGCGAGCCACGGCAGCACGGGGGTCTGCACAAGGGTGAGGATCAGCACGACGATGAAGGTCGCGTCGAAGATGATCTGAGCGCCGGGGATCGCCATGCCGAGCGGGATCGCCGCGAAGACGATCGGCACGGCACCCCGCAGGCCGGTGCCCGACACGAAGGCGATGCAGCGCGCGGGCCAGCGGAAGGGCACCAGCGACACGACAGCGGCAAGGGGGCGGCCCAGGACGAGGAGCAGCACCGCGGCGACGAGGGCGATGCCGATGGCCGCGGGCAGGCGCGTGACGTCGACGAGCAGGCCGAGCATGATGAAGAGGGCGATCTCGGCGATCCACGCGAGCCCGTCGCTGAAGCCCTTGACCGCGCGCTGGTGCGGCAGGGCGGACGACGAGCCCACGATGACGGCGGAGAGATACACCGCGATGAATCCCGAGACGTGCAGGAGATCGGCGATGCCGTACGCCGCGACGATCGGCGTGAGCACGGCGATCGGATACAGGCCCACCGCCGGCAGCGCCAGGCGCGGGAGGAGCCAGCGCGTGCCCAAGCCCACGAGCACGCCGACCAGGCCTCCGCCGATGAGCTCGAAGACGACGAGGAGCGGGATGAGCCAGGGATCCGCGGTGAGTGCTCCCGCCGCGACGATTCCGACGAGGACGACCACGGGCGCATCGTTGAGACCGGCCTCGCCCTCGAGGAGCGTGCGCAGCCGGGGCAGGATCGGCACGTGCCGGAGCACGGAGAAGACAGCCGCCGCATCGGTCGCGGCAAGCACGGCGGAGAGCAGGACGGCGAGCTGGGGATCCAGGCCGGTGAACCAGATGAGAGGCAGGGCGACCACCGTGACGCTGACCGCCACGCCGACGGTCGCGAGCGCGATGCTCGGCCCGAGCACGGGGCGCAGCTGCGACCACCGGGTGGTGAGACCTCCCTGGGCGAGGATGACGATGAGGGCGGCGTAGCCGAAGACCGCAGCGATCGCGGGGTCGAGTGGGCCAATGGTGGGACCCCAGGGCACGCGGGTCGTCGTATTGCCCAGGAGCAATCCGATCCCGAGATAGAGGAGCAGGCCGGGAAGGCCAAGTCGGCCGGCGAAGCGGACGCCGACCACGGCGAGGAGCACGACCCCTGCGCCGATGACGATCGCCTGGGCGAGGTCATCGAGCGTGAAACCGGCCTCCCCTCCCATGGAGAGACTCTACGCAAGGCCACCGAGCAGCGCCGGGCCTGCGGCGGTCTCTCAACCCACCACATCCGCGCCGAGTGGGCAGTTGTCGGGTGCTCGCCCCTCGTGGGCCGACCCGACAACTGCCCACTCGGCGATGGAGTGAGGCTCCTCCTAGGCATGCCGGCATCCCGCTGTGCCCCTAGGCTCAAGGGGTGACCTCGCCGTTTGACGTTGACGACCTGCGCCCCCGGGTGCAGAAGGCCGTCGACGACTTCGTCGCGACGCAGCGCGAGATCCTCGACGGCGTCAGCGACGACCTCGACCCGCTCGTGGAGGCAGTCACCGACCTGCTCAGCGGAGGCAAGCGCCTGCGCGCCGCGTTCTGCTGGTGGGGCTACCGCGGAGCCGGCGGCGCGGACACCGAGGAGGCCCTGCGCGCGGCCGCGGCGCTGGAGTTCCTCCAGGCGTGCGCCCTCATCCATGACGACGTCATGGATGGCTCGGACACCCGGCGCGGCATGCCCTCGGCCCACCACCGCTTCGCCATGCTGCACCGCGGGTCCGAGTGGCTCGGCTCGCCCGAGGCCTTCGGCGTCGGCGCCGCGATCCTGCTAGGTGACCTGTGCCTGTCCTGGGCCGACGAACTGCTGCTCACCAGCGGGATCCCGGCCGACCACCTCGGCGCCGCCAAGCGTGTCTACGACGAGATGCGCACCGAGCTCATGGCCGGCCAGTACCTCGACCTCCTCGAGCAGGCGCGCGGCGGCGGCTCCGTCGAGCGCGCGATGCGCGTGGTGCGCTACAAGTCGGCGAAGTACACCATCGAGCGCCCGCTCCATATGGGTGCGGCTCTGGCCGGTGCTGGCCCCGACGTCATGGCGGCCTATACCGGCTACGGCCTGCCACTGGGCGAGGCCTTCCAGCTACGCGACGACGTACTCGGCGTCTTCGGAGATCCGGGCGAGACCGGCAAGCCCGCGGGTGATGACCTGCGCGAGGGCAAGCGCACCGTGCTCATCGCCACCGCCATGGCCGCGGCCACCCCCGCCCAGGCCGCGCAGATCCGTCGGCACCTCGGAGACCCCGGCCTCGACGCCACCGGCGTAGCACTGCTGCGCGAGGTCATCTCCGAGACCGGCGCGCTCGACCACGCCGAGCAACTCATCACCTCGCTCACCGACCAGGCGCTGGCCGCCCTGGACTCCGTCGACCTGCAGCCTCCCGCGCGCGAGGTCCTGGCCGGCCTCGCCTACGCCGCAACCCGAAGGAGCGTGTGATGCCCCGCACCGTCACCGGACCCACCGATCGCGTCATCGTCGTGGGCGCAGGGCTCGGCGGCCTCTCGGCAGCGATGCGCCTTGCCGGAGCCGGACGCCAGGTCACCGTCCTCGAGCGCGAAGCCGTGCCGGGTGGTCGCGCCGGCCGCATCGAGCTGGAGTCCGCATCGGGCAGCTACCAGATCGACACCGGCCCGACCGTGCTCACGATGCCCGACCTCATCGCCGATGCCTTCGACAGCGTGGGCGAGGACATGGCCGACTGGCTCGAACTCACCCCGGTCGCCCCTCTCTATCGCGCGTTCTACCCCGACGGCTCCAAGCTCGACGTGCACGCCAACGTCGATGAGATGGCCGAGGAGATCCGCAATGTCATCGGCCCGGAGGAGGCCGCGGGCTACCGCCGCTACGTCGACTTCGTCTCGCAGCTCTATCGCTATGAGATGACCGACTTCATCGATCGCAATATCGATTCGCCCTTCGACCTGCTCACGCCCAACCTCGCGCGCCTGGTCGCGATCGGCGGCTTCCGCAAGCTCGCACCGCGCGTGCGCGAGTTCCTCCGCGACCCGCGCACCGAGCGCGTCTTCTCCTTCCAGGCGATGTACGCCGGACTCTCCCCCTACGACGCCCTGGCGATCTACGCCGTGATCGCCTACATGGACTCCGTCGCCGGCGTCTACTTCCCCAAGGGCGGCATGCACGCGGTCCCCCAGGCCATGGCAGCCGCCGCGGAGAAGCATGGCGTGCAGTTCCGCTACGGCACCGAGGTCACGCGCGTCGAGACCCGCGGCCAGCGCGCGGTCGCGGTGCACACCGCCGACGGCGAGCGGCTCGAGGCGGACGTGATCGTCCTCAACCCCGACCTCCCTGTCGCCTTCCGCGACCTGCTGGGTCGCTCACCGTGGAGCATCCGACGCCTCGACTACTCGCCGTCCTGCTTCCTGCTCCTCGCGGGATCCTCCGCGTCGTACTCCCAGATCGCTCACCACAACATCCACTTCGGCAGGTCGTGGAAGGGCGTCTTCCGCGAGCTCATCGACGAGAAGCGCCTCATGAGCGACCCGAGCCTGCTCGTCACCAACCCCTCGCACTCCGACCCTGCGCTCGCTCCCGACGGCAAGCACGTCTACTACGTGCTCTTCCCCACGCCCAATCTCGATGCGCCGATCGACTGGCGCGCCGAGGGCCCGCGCTACCGCGACGAGGTGGTGCGCGTGCTGGAGGAACGGGGCTACCGCGGCTTCGGCGATGCCATCGAGGTGGAGTCGACCACGACACCCCTCGACTGGGAGCAGCGCGGCATGGAGCGCGGGGCGCCCTTCGCTGCGTCGCACTCCTTCCTGCAGACCGGCCCCTTCCGCCCGCGCAATATCTGGGGGGAGAACGTCGTCTTCACGGGCTCCGGCACCCAGCCGGGGGTCGGCGTACCCATGGTGCTCGTATCCGGGCGGCTCGCGGCTGAGCGGATCCTGGGGAAGGACCCGCTCTATCGTTCGCGCGCCCTGCGCTGATCTGCTTTCGGACCGACGCACGCGTCGCCCACCGCGAACTTTGGGCGGAAAGTGCCCATAGACGGCCGTATCCGCCCAAAGTTCGCGGCCGCACCTCGTCGTGTCCAGCGCTAGGGCTGCTCCGCGCGCTCAACCGCCTACGCTGGCGTCGTGACCTCCTGGGACGCGCGCCTGCTTGCGCGCTACGCGCTCCCGGGGTTCGTCGGCTCCCTCATCCTGGCCGCCGGGGCACTCGGCGTGGGCTGGTTGCCCCTCACCGGTGGCCTGGTCGACTTCGTGGGCGTGGACATGCTGCGCGACACCACCGCGGGGCTGTTGCTGTCACGGGCCTTCGTCTTCGTCGGCGTCGCACTGCTGCTCCAGGCGTGGCTGATCCTCGGGCACGACCTGCTCGCGGGCCCCGACGACCCGCACAGCCTGCGCGGGGTCTCACCCCGAACCCTGGTGGCGGTGCTCATCGCGTGGGTGGCACCCCTGGTGCTCGCGCCACCACTCTTCAGCCGTGACGTCTACTCGTATTTCGCCCAGGGTCGAGTGCTCGCGGCCGGACAGGATCCCTACGAGACCGGCGTCGCTGTCGTCGATGGGTGGTTCGAGGACGGCGTCGACCCGATGTGGGCCGAGACACCGACGCCGTACGGTCCCTTCTGGCTGCTCCTCGCTCGGGGCGTGGCCAATTTCGCACCCGACCAGCCGGCACTCGCCGCACTGGTCTTCCGACTGGCGGCACTCGCCGGACTCGCACTGCTCGTCATCTACCTCCCGCGCTTGGCATCCGCGCACGGGATCAATCCGGCCGCGGCCCTCTGGCTCGGCGTTCTCAATCCCCTCGTGGTCATGCACGTCGTCTCCGGTGCTCACAACGACGCACTCATGATCGGCCTCATCGTCATGGGGTTC
>VGBQ01000046.1 GCA_016870425.1 Actinomycetota bacterium
TCGTGGAGCTCGTACGCCGGCGCGTCATCGGGCGCAACCATGCCCGTCAGGGTGTCGATGGCCGAGCCGGGTGAGGGGATGACCGGGCGCGTGCCCTGCACGCCCAGCGCGGCTGCGAGCGCATCGGATACGCCGGGATCGGCGACATCGGCGTTCGTGTGCGCGCAGTAGAGGGCAATGCCCGCTGAGATGAGCCTATGGACGGCACGACCCTTGGATGTATCGGCAGCGACGGAATGCACACCGGAGAGGAAGAGCGGATGGTGGGTGACCACTAGGTCGACCTCACGGGCGATGGCCTCATCGACAACCTGGGCGACGGGATCGACGGCCCACAGGATGCGGCGCACGGGCGCTGCGGGGTCGCCGCACACCAGCCCGATGGCATCCCAGGGCTCGGCGGTGGCGGGCGGATAGCGGCCTTCGAGCGCGGAGATGATCTGCGCGAGCGACAAGGCCGAGGTCATCCCCGGAGGCTATCGCCGCTAGCCTCGTGGCTCGGGCCTGTAGCTCAGTTGGTAGAGCACTTCCCTTACAAGGAAGGGGTCGTCGGTTCGAGGCCGGCCGGGCCCACCGCGCGGGCGAGGCCCTCGCATGAGGATGCGGTCGGCAGGGTCTCGGGCCCCTGCCGACCGCATCTGGTCCAAGTGGACACCCCATCCGGGGAGTCCGCATCTTGAGGTGCTCCGCCGCTGCGCCCATGCACCGGGCGTTAGAGAGCAGCCAGAGCCTGCGAATACTCCCGGGGATCCCTCGCCCGCTCGGGAGTGGACTCCCATCGAGCGGCGATTCGGCCCTGTGCATCGATGAGGAAGCTGATCCGTCGCGCGGTGCCCGACCGCTCGTCCAGCGCACCGAAGGTGCGCGCGACCTCTCCGTGCGGCCAGAAGTCACTGAGGAGGGGGAAGCCCAGGCTCTCGGCATCGTCCAGAGCCCGCAGCACGAATATGGAATCGCACGAGACGGCCAGCACGCGAGCGCTTGCCCGGAGTTGGCGCAGAGCCCTCAGCTCGTCGTGGCACACCGGCGTGAAGGCGGCGGGGAAGAAGACGAGGAGCACCGGACCGACCTGGGCCGACAGCGATGTCGGGTGACCGTGCTGGTCGGGCAGGGTGAAGTCCGGTGCCACGTCACCGATCCCGTGGGCCATGTCATGCCTCGCTCCCGGCTGCCTAGCGGCAGGATGTCAACGTGACGCTACCCCCCGAGAGCCTGTCTCCCGCGCCGGGCGAGCGTGGCCGCGTCACCTCAGACCTCGCCGGCACCCTGCGAGCAACCCTGGAGGCCTGGGAGGAGTTCCTGGCAGCGGTCGCCGACGTCGACACGGCGGCCCCGACTCGCAAGCGGGGCCGGACCGCTGCGCGCACCCTCGTCGTGCTCGGATCCTGGCCCGAGGGGCGCCCCCTGCCCGACATCCGCCGGGACGCACTCAGGGGTGATCTGAACGCCGAGCCACTCGAGGCCATCGACACTCGTGTCATCGCAGCGCGCGCTGGTGGTCCGCGCGCGGCCATCATGGACTCCTTGCAGCGCGCGCGCGACGAGGTCGCCGCCTGGGTCGCATCACCCGATGTCGCTCGCGAGGCACTGCTTCCGGTTGCCGGGCCCCTGGGCATCGTGCCCCTGGGCACGATGGTCGCGGCGACGGCATACCAGTGCGCGGTGGCGGTGCGTGACCTTGCACCGGCGGGCGTGACGGCACCTGACGCGCTCATGGGCCGTGGGTTGGCGGCGCTTGTGGACACGGTCGGCGCCGTGGCTGCCCAGCAGGAGACGGCGCTCGCTCTCTCCGCGATCACCCCCCAGATACGCATCGGCACGGGGGCGTGCAACGGCGATTGGCGGACGGTTGCCGTCGACGGGGCCGAGGGGCCCGCTCTCCTGTGCGACGCCGGGCTCCTGCTCGACGTCGCGGCCGGCCGGACCTCGGCTCCTGCCGCCTACGCCCGGGGTGAGATCCGCGCCCAGGATCTGCCCGGCCTGCTCACGGTCGCCCAGGCGCTGGCGCGTGCTCCGGGGCTGCCGGGCACGGATGGACTGCGCGTGGCGCTGCAGGCGTACGAGTCGAGCGCCGCGACGGCGCGGGCGGTGGGAGACGCGGTGGGGTCAGCATGGCGAAAGCTGCGAGGCAGCTGAGCCCATCAGCATGGCGAAAGCTGCGAGGCAGCTGAGCCCATCAGCATGGCGAAAGCTGCGAGGCAGCTGAGCCCATCAGCATGGCGAAAGCTGCGAGGCCGTTCTGTGGTCCAAAAGTGTCACCCGGTGGCACATATCGACCACAGAAGCTCAGCGACGGGCAGCCGTGAGCAGTGATCAGCGACGCCCGGCGCGGGGTGCGACGAGTCGCGTGCCCTGCCAGTCGCGGCCCGCGCTCACCGTGGACGTCTGCTGAAGTCCAGCCGTCGGCGCCGCATCGGAGATGTCCTCGGCCTCGACGTGACCGTCGCGACCGGGCTTGGGCGTCAGGAGCCAGACGACGCCGTGATCGGCGAGGGGACCGATCGCATCGACGAGCGCGTCCACCAGGTCTCCGTCATCGTCGCGCCACCACAGCAGCACGACATCGACGACGTCGTCGTAGTCGTCATCGACGATCTCGACCCCGGAGGCGAGGACCAAGGCCTCACGGAGCTCCCCGTCAGCGTCGTCATCGACGCCGATTTCCCACACGACCGACCCGGAGGCAATGCCCAAGGAGCCGAGGAGCGCCGCCTCCTGGCCGCTCACGGTCGCGTCCTCTCGCGTCGACCCACAGGCGTAGTCCACCGGACCGGGGGCTCTCGCGCAACCAACTCGGACGAAATGGGCTGAAGCCGCCCCGACCCGCCGTAGCCCGGACCCGGGCCTACTCGCGCGTAGCCGGGGCGCGACGGGGCCTCGTGGGCTGGTGCGCGAGGATAGTGGCGACCGCACGGTGCCCGGCGATCCTGGGCTCCCCGGCGAAGGGCAGGACATGGCAACCGGCTTCGATCCGCTCCGACAGCAGCCTCTCCTCGCGGGTGGCCTACCCACGCAGTACGTCGACGTGGATCCCGAGGAGACGTCCGAGTGGACCGGATCCCTCGATCAGGTCATCGATGGCTCCGGCGCCTACCGCGCGCGCTACCTCATGCTCGCCCTCCTGCGACGGGCCGCCGAGCGCAATCTCGGCGTACCCAGCCTGAGATCTACGGACTACATCAACACCATCCCGCCGGAGATGGAGCCCTGGTTCCCCGGCGACGAGGCACTCGAGCGGCGCATCCGCGAGTTCATCCGCTGGAACGCCGCGATCATGGTCCACCGAGCGCAGCGCCCGGGCATCAGCGTGGGCGGCCACATCTCCACCTACGCCTCGTCAGCCTCGCTCTACGAGGTCGGCTTCAACCACTTCTTCCGCGGCCCTGATGCACCCGGGGGCGGCGACCAGGTGTTCTTCCAGGGGCACGCCTCCCCCGGCATCTACGCGCGCGCCTTCCTCGAGGGACGCCTCACCGAGGGGCAGCTTGACGGATTCCGCCAGGAGCTCTCGCACCCCAGTGGAGGCCTGCCGTCGTACCCGCATCCGCGGCTCATGCCGTGGTTCTGGCAGTTCCCCACCGTGTCGATGGGCCTGGGTCCGCTGTCGGCCATCTACCAGGCCCGTTTCAACAAGTACCTCCACAACCGCGGCATCAAGGACACGTCCCAGCAGCGTGTCTGGGCCTACCTCGGCGACGGCGAGATGGACGAGGTCGAGTCGATCGGTGCGCTGGGGTTGGCCGCGCGCGAGGAGCTCGACAACCTGGTCTTCGTCGTCAACTGCAACCTGCAAAGACTCGACGGGCCGGTGCGGGGCAATGGCAAGGTCATCCAGGAGCTCGAGTCGCTCTTCCGCGGCGCAGGCTGGAATGTCATCAAGGTCATCTGGGGCCGCAAGTGGGATGAGCTACTCGCCAAGGACCGCGATGGCGCACTCGTCAACCTCATGAATGCCACGCCCGATGGCGACTTCCAGACCTACAAGGCCGAGAGCGGCGGATTCATCCGCGAGCACTTCTTCGGCCGCGATCCGCGCACGGCGAAGCTCGTCGCCGACTGGTCCGACGATCAGATCTGGAACCTGCAGCGCGGTGGCCACGACTACCGCAAGATGTACGCCGCCTACAAGGCCGCGGTGGAGACCACGGGCCAGCCGACGGTGATCCTCGCCAAGACCATCAAGGGCCACACGCTCGGGCCGCACTTCGAGGCCCGCAATGCCACGCATCAGATGAAGAAGCTCGCCCTGGACGACCTCAAGCTCTTCCGCGATCGGCTCCACATCCCGATCTCGGACGCGGAGCTCGGCGACGGCTACCTCCCGCCGTACTTCCACCCGGGCCCCGACTCGGAGGCCTTCACCTACATGCTCGACAGGCGCCGCAGGCTGGGCGGGTCGATTCCCGAGCGGCGCACCCGCTCGGCGGCACTGCCCATGCCGCCTGCCGACACCTACGAGGTCGTCAGGCGGGGATCGGGCAAGCAGGCGATCGCCACGACGATGGCATTCGTCCGCCTGCTCAAGGACCTCATGCGCGACCAGGGCATCGGCGCGCGATTTGTGCCGATCATCCCCGACGAGGCGCGCACCTTCGGCATGGATTCGCTCTTCCCGACGGCCAAGATCTACAACCCCGGCGGCCAGCAGTACACCTCGGTCGACCGCGAGCTCGTGCTCAACTACCAGGAGGCCAAGGACGGCCAGATCCTGCACGAGGGGATCAACGAGGCCGGCTCGGTGGCGTCGTTCATCGCGGCCGGATCGTCGTACTCCACGCATGGCCAGCCGATGATCCCGGTCTACATCTTCTACTCGATGTTCGGCTTCCAGCGCACCGGTGACGCCTTCTGGCAGGCGATGGACCAGATGGTGCGCGGCTTCGTCCTCGGTGCGACGGCAGGACGCACGACGCTCAACGGCGAGGGGCTGCAGCACGAGGACGGTCACTCGCTGCTGCTCGCCTCCACTAATCCCGCGGTTCTGGCGTACGACCCGGCGTACGGCTACGAGATCGGCCACATCGTCGCCGACGGCTTGCGCCGGATGTACGGCGAGGACCAGGAGGACGTCTTCTACTACCTCACGGTCTACAACGAGCCCTATCCCCAGCCCGCGGAGCCCGAGGGCGTCGACGTGGAGGGAATCCTCGCCGGCATGCACCTGGTCTCCGAAGGCGGCGGCGAAGGTGCGCGACCGCAGATCCTTGCGTCCGGCGTGGCGGTCAACTGGGCCCTCGACGCCCAGCGCCTCCTGCGCGAGGACTGGGGCGTCGAGTCGGACGTCTGGTCGGTCACGTCGTGGGGGCAGCTGCGCCGCGAGGCGCTCGATGCCGAGCGACACAACTTCCTCAACCCGCTCGAGGAGCCGCGGGTGCCCTACGTCACGCGCCGCCTGGCCGGGCGCGGTGACCTGGTGGTGGGTGTCTCCGACTGGATGCAGTCGGTCCAGGATCAGATCCGCACGTGGGTGCCGGCGGAGTACCGCACCCTCGGCACCGACGGCTGGGGCATGTCCGACACCCGCGGCGCACTGCGACGTCACTTCCTCGTCGATGCGGAGTCGATCGTCGTACGCACGCTGACGGGTCTGGCGGAGCAGGGGCTCGTCGAGCGACAGGATCTGGCCAAGGCGATCGACCGCTATCGCCTGACGGATCCGTCGGCTGCGGATGCCGGCAACACCGAGGGATCGGGATAATGGCCGCATGAGCAAGCAGGACCCCAAGCGCTTCCTGAAGTACCTCGAGGCTGAGCGCAAGGCCTCGATGCTCTACCGATCCCTGGCTGAGGCCAGCGACGGCGAGCGGCGCGAGGCGCTGCTGGAGCTGGCCGACATCGAGGATGAGCACGCCGCGCACTGGGTCGCCAAACTCCAGGAGTACGGCGTACCCATCCCACCTGCGCCCACCGCACTCGATCCGGAGGACGCCGCCATGGTGGCGCGCGCTCGCGCAGCAGGCATGGACGACGTACTCGCCCATCTCGAGGAAGCCGAGGGCGCCGACGCGGGGATGTACGACGATGAGCCCGAGGCGCCCGACTCCATGTCAGCGGACGAGCGCGATCACGCCGAGACCTTCCGACGCCTTCGCGAGCACGCACCCGCGACCGCGGCGATCGATCGCGGCGTGATCAGTGCGGATGGCAGCGTCGACTTCGGCGAGAAATGGCACCGCGTCGATGCTTCGGGCTCCGTGCGTGCCGCGATCTTCGGCATCAGCGATGGCCTGGTGTCCAACACCGCGCTCGTCATGGGCTTCGCCGGCACCGGCACGGACACCGGCGTCGTGCTCTTCGCCGGTGTAGCAGGCCTGCTCGCCGGGGCCTTCTCCATGGCGGCGGGCGAGTACGTCAGCGTGGCGAGCCAGCGCGATCTCTTCCAGCGGGAGATCGAAATGGAAGCGCGGGAACTGCGGGACAAGCCCGAGGAGGAGCGCAAGGAACTCGAGCTCATCTACCGGGCGAAGGGCATGGACCGCGCCACCGCGAAGGCGGCTTCACAGGAGATCTTCTCGGATCCCAAGAGCGCCCTCGACACGCTGGCCCGTGAGGAGCTGGGCCTCAACCCCGACGAGCTCGGCAATCCCTACAAAGTCGCGCTGTCCAGCTTTGCCGCCTTCGCCATCGGCGCCTTCGTCGTCGTGCTTCCCTACCTCCTGGCGGTCATCTGGCCGTCCCTTTTCGGCAGCGACTCCGTGCCGCTCATCATCGCCGTCGCTCTGTCGGTCATCGCCATGCTCGTGGTGGGTGGCCTCGTCGGTCGACTGTCCGGGCGCGGCGTGGCTCGCGGGGCGATACGTCAGTTCGTGGTGGGTGCTCTGGCGGCCGGCGTGACGTTCATCATCGGCCGAGTGATCGGCGACCTGACCGGCCTGAGTTCCGCCGGCCTGGGCTAGTGGGCGGACCCTCGCGCACGGAGACCGTGCGTCGGCTCGAGCAGGCCTCCGGCACGCTCGCGACATCGGTCACCGCCCACCTCGACTCGCGACTCGAATGGTTCCGGGAACTGCCCGCCGATGAGCGCTCCTGGGTGGGGCTCATCGCGCAGGCGGGCATCGCCGGAGTGATCGCGTGGTACCGCGATCCGGAGGCGACACGCGCGAGTGCCCTGGATGTCTTCAGTTCCGCACCACGCGAACTCGCCGGAGCGATCACCCTGGAGCAGACCGTGGAAATGGTGCGCTGCACGGTCGACCTCCTCGAGCAGGCGCTGCCGGAGGTCGCCGGGCCGCAAGCAGCGGCGGGAGTGCGTGACGCCGTGCTGAGCTACTCGCGCGAGATCGCCTTCGCCGCCGCTGAGGTCTACGCGCGCGCCGCCGAGGCACGCGGCGCTTGGGATGCTCGCCTGGAGGCACAGGTCATGGAGAGCCTGCTGCGAGAGGACGCCGACGCCGGAGTCCTCGCGCGTGCGGGGGCGCTGGGCTGGCCCGCGGGCTCTGGCGGGATCGTCCTCGTCGGTCCTCCACCCGACGCGGACACGGCGGGTGGATTGCAGGTGATGCGACGCGCTGCTGAGCACCACGGATCCACCGTGCTGACTGCCCTTCACGGTGATGCGTTGGTGGTCCTCGCCGAGAGTCGCGGCGACGACGAGCGCACCGCTCGGCTGCTCTCACCTCACTTCGGTGCGGGTCCGGTCGTCGTGGGACCGCGTGCGGAGGACATTGCCTCCATCCCCCTATCGTGCGCCACAGCGGTCAGTGCCTTCACCGCCGCACGCGGCTGGCCGGAGGCACCGCGACCCGTGGCCGCTGACGACCTACTGCCCGAGCGCGCACTCGCCGGTGAGACGCGCGCCCGGGCGCAGCTCGTGGATGAATTGAGCCCGGTGCTGGCCGATCCCGAATTGCGTCAGACGCTGGAGGTGCACCTGGAGCGTCGGACTAGCCTCGAGGGCACGGCCCGGGAACTCTTCGTGCACCCCAACACGGTCCGCTACCGCCTGCGTCGCGTCGAGGCGCTCACCGGGCGGTCCCCCGCCGACCCCCGCGATGCCCTCGCCCTGCGGCTAGGCCTGATCTACGCCCGCTTGTAGGGTTCCTACAAATCCCGCAGGGAGACATTGGCGCCCCCCGCCCACCTCCCGCCCCTCACGTCGCGAGAGAGTGACGCCCGTGCTGGTCGTTGTCGCCCCCGGACAAGGCTCCCAGGCCCCCGGCTTCCTGGCCCCGTGGCTGGAGGTCCCCGGTGTCGAGGCCCGTCTCGAGTGGCTCTCCGTCGTCAGCGGCGTCGATCTCGTCGAGCACGGCACACGCTCAGATGCCGACACCATCCGCGATACCGCCATCGCCCAGCCCCTGCTTGTCGGGGCTGGCCTGGTGACCCTGCTCTCCCTCTTCCCCCATCCGGCCGAGGCCTTCACGCGCGTCGCCGTCGGTGCAGGTCACAGCGTCGGGGAGATCACGGCCGCCGCCGCTGCCGGCGTGCTTACCGCGGAGCAGGCGATGGTCTTCGTGCGCGAGCGTGGCCGAGCCATGGCTGAAGCAGCCGCTCTCACACCCACCGGGATGAGCGCAGTCCTCGGCGGCGATGCCGATGAGGTGGTTGCGGCCGCGACGGCTCTCGGCCTCACTGCTGCCAACATCAACGGGGCCGGCCAGATCGTCGTCGCCGGCACGCTCGAGGCGCTGGCAGCCTTCACCGACGCTCCGCCGGAGAAGGCTCGCGTCCGACCGCTGCAGGTCGCCGGCGCGTTCCACACCGAGTTCATGTCACCGGCGGTCGATGTCCTCACGCGGCACTCGCGATCAATCTCCACGCACGACCCGCGCATCCACCTGCTGTCCAACGCCGATGGTCGCGTCGTACACGACGGCAGGGACGTCCTCGCCCGTCTGGTGGCTCAGGTGAGCCGACCCGTGCGCTGGGACCTGTGCATGGCGACCATGGCGGACCTCGGCGTGACGGGCCTGATCGAGATCCCGCCGGCCGGCACCCTCACGGGTCTCGCCAAGCGCGCGCTGCCCGGTGTCGAGACGCTCGCGCTCAACACCCCTGATGACCTCGACGCTGCCTGGGCTCTCGTGGAGCGGCACGGCGTACCCAGCCCCGTCGACGATGCCCCAACCTGGCGCCTGGTCGTCGCCCCGATGAAGGGCATCTTCCACCGCGCGGACACCGCCGTCGGCGTCGGCGATCCGCTGCCCCGCTCGGCACAGATCGGTCGCGTGAGCAACCTCCGCGACACGGTTGAGGTCACCGCGCCCCACGGCGGCACTGTCGTGGAGTGGATCGTCGAGGACGGCGATCCCGTGTCCCCCGGACAGCCCCTTGTGCGCCTTCACCCCCGTCAGGAAGAGGTCTCCGCATGACCGCCCGCATCCAAGCCCCCGCCGGAGCGCCGTACGCGCGCATCCTCGCCGTGGGCAGCTATCGACCCGAGCGGGTCGTGACCAACGCCGAGGTGTGCGAGCGCATCGACTCCACCGACGAGTGGATCCGCGAGCGCTCCGGAATCGTGGAGAGGCGATACGCCGCCCCCGACGAGACCGTCATCGACCTGTCTGTCAACGCGGCAGAGAAGGCGCTCGCAGCGGCGGGCATCACCGCGGATCAGGTCGGCTTCGTGCTCGTGGCCACCGTCACCCACCCCTATCAGACGCCCTCTGCCGCCTCGGAGGTCGCGTATCGCCTCGGTGCCGTCAACGCCGCAGCCACCGATATCAGCTCGGCGTGCGCAGGCTTTTGTTACGGACTGGCGATGGCACAGGACATGGTCCGCGGTGGCAGCGCGACATACGTCGTCGTCGTCGGCGTCGAGAAGCTCACGGACTGGATCGATCTCGACGATCGCGCCACTGCATTCATCTTCGCTGACGGTGCCGGGGCGGTGGTCGTCGGACCATCCGATGAGCCAGCGATCGGGCCCGTCGTGTGGGGATCCGACGGATCCCAGCACGATGCGATCTGCATGACGCAGTCGCTCATCGACTTCCGCGACAACGGCGGCCCGCGCTTCCCTACGCTTTCCATGCAGGGTCAGCAGGTCTTCCGCTGGGCTGTCTCCAATGGATCGGTGAAGGCTCAGGAGGCACTCGAGCGAGCCGGGGTGACGGCGGACGACCTGGATGCCTTCATCCCGCACCAGGCAAACATGCGGATCACCGACGCGATGATTCGCGCCCTCAAGCTGCCCGAACACGTGCCGGTCGCCCGCGACATCGAGACGACCGGCAACACCTCGGCAGCGTCCATCCCCATCGCGATGGACCGCATGCTCTCCACCGGTGAGGTCCCCCACGGGGGCACCGCACTCCTCATCGGATTCGGAGCCGGCCTGGCCTATGCAGCCCAGGTCGTGACCCTGCCCTAGCGTGGACCCCCGCGCACCCATCGCACACTCACGCCGAAAGGAAGCACCATGAGCCAGGAGATCCTCGACGGCCTCGCCGTCATCGTCAATGAGGTCGCCGGAGTCCCGGTCGCCGACATCCAGCCCGACAAGTCCTTCATCGATGACCTCGACATCGACTCGCTGTCCATGGTCGAGGTCGTCATGGCCGCTGAGGACAAGTGGGGCGTGAAGATCCCCGACAGCGAGGTCAAGAACCTCCGCACGGTCGGCGACGCGGTCGCCTACATCGAGAAGTCGACCGCCTGAGCGATGCGCATCGCCGTCACGGGGCTGGGTGCCACGACACCGCTGGGCGGTGACGTGGCCAGCAACTGGTCCGCACTCATCGAAGGCCGCTCCGGCATCCGCACACTCACCGAACCGTGGGTGGACGAGATGACGGTCCACTTCGCGGGCACGCTCGCCGAGGAGCCACCGCTGGATCGTGTCGAGGCACGCAAACTCGACCGCTCCCAGCAGGTGGCCCTTGTCGCCGCCCGCGAAGCGTGGGCAGATGCGGGCAGCCCCGAGGTGGAGCCAGTCCGCATGGGCACCGTGATCGGATCAGGCATCGGCGGCTTCCTCACGCTGCTCAATGCCTACGACACGCTCAAGGAGCGAGGCCCGTCCCGGATCTCCCCGCACACCGTGCCGATGCTCATGCCGAGCGGGCCGGCAGCCGCGGTGGGCCTGGAGTTCCACGCGGCGGCCGGAGTGCATGCACCCGTGAGTGCCTGCGCGTCCGGTGCCGAGGCCATCGGGGTCGCTGTGCGGATGATCCAGGACGGCAGGGCCGATGTCGTGCTCGCCGGTGGCACCGAGACACCGATCCACCAACTCACCATGGCGGGATTCGCGGCGATGCGCGCGCTCTCCACCCGCAACGACGATCCGCAGGGCGCGTCCAGGCCGTACGACGTCGACCGCGACGGATTCGTCATGGGCGAGGGGGCGGGTGTGTTGGTCCTGGAGTCCGAGGAACACGCTCTCGCGCGCGGGGCGCGCATCTACGCCTACGTCGTCGGCGCAGGCATGACCGCCGATGCCCATCACATCGCGCAGCCCGACCCCGAGGGGAAGGGCGCGACCCGGGCGATCCTCGCCGCTCTGGCGCAGGCCGACGCCTCCCCGGCCGACGTCGCGCACATCAACGCCCACGCCACCTCCACACCCCAGGGTGACGTCGCAGAAGCGGTGGCCATCCGGTCCGCCATGGGCGCCGCCCAACCCCTGATCACCGGGACGAAGTCAATGACCGGCCACATGCTGGGTGCTGCCGGAGCAGTTGAGGGCATCTACACCGTGCTCGCGCTCCACCACCGCCTCGTGCCCGCCACGCTCAACCTGCAGAGCCTCGACCCCGAGGTCGACCTGGACGTCGTGCACGGCGAGGCGCGAGCTCTCCCCGACGGTGATCTCATCGCGCTCAACAACTCCTTCGGATTCGGCGGCCACGACATCGCCATCGCGTTCCGGACCGCCTGATGGCTGACGCCCTCCAGGCCGCGGATCCGCGCTCCCCGCGCGTGCGGCTCGAGGCCTTCTTCGATCCGGGCACCTTTCAAGCGATCACGCCCGAGGACGACCGCGGCGTACTCGTCGGGGTCGGCGCTGTGCACGGTGCCGAGGTCGTGGCCTTCGCGACCGATCCCACCGTGCAGGGCGGTGCCATGGGCAGCGAGGGCTGCCGGGCGATCGTCACGGCGTACGACCGTGCCTTCGCCGACTCATGTCCGGTCGTCGGCATCTGGCACTCCGGCGGCGCGCGGCTGCGCGAGGGCGTCGCCAGCCTCGACGGCGTGGGCCGCGTCTTTGCCGCGATGACGCGCATCTCCGGCAAGGTGCCGCAGATCTCCATCGTGCTCGGTCCCGCGGCGGGCGGAGCGGCGTACGGACCGGCGCTCACCGACATCGTCATCCTCGGACCGGAGGGCCGGATCTTCGTCACCGGACCCGAGGTCATCCGCTCGGTCACGGGCGAGCAGGTCGACATGGAGCGCCTCGGCGGCCCCGACCCGCACGGACGTCGCAGCGGTGTCGTGCACCTGGTGTCCGACACCGAGGCCGAGGCCCTGGAGGAGGGTCGCCGCCTCGCGCACCTACTCGGTCGCCAGGGCTCACTCGATATGTCCGCGATCGACGATCCCGACCTCGGCGGGCTCCTCCCCGAATCCTCCAAGCGCGCCTACGACGTGCACCCCTTGGTGGAGCGGTTCCTCGACGACGGCTCGATGATCGAGCTTCACGCGCGGTGGGCGCCCAACATCGTCGTTGCCCTGGGTCGCCTCGGCGGGCGCACCGTGGGTGTCGTGGCCAACAATCCGCTGCGCCTCGGCGGTTGCCTCGACTCCACCAGCGCGGAGAAGGCCTCTCGCTTCGTGCGCATGTGCGACGCCTTCGCCGTGCCGCTCGTCGTCCTCGTGGACGTGCCCGGCTATCTCCCCGGCGTGGGCCAGGAATGGGATGGCGTCGTACGCCGTGGGGCCAAGCTGCTTCACGCCTTTGCCGAGTGCGTGGTGCCGCGTGTCACCGTCGTGACCCGCAAGGCCTACGGCGGTGCCTTCGTCGCAATGAACTCCGCCTCCCTGGGCGCCACGCGCGTCTACGCCTGGCCCGGTGCCGAAGTAGCGGTCATGGGCTCGGTCGCAGCAGTCCGGGTCCTGCACCGTCGCCGTCTCGCCGAGGCCTCCGATGAGGAGGCCCGCGCGCAGCTCGAGCTCGAGCTCGCCGCTGAGCACGACATCATCTCCGGCGGGATTGGACGTGCTATCGAGATGGGTGTGGTGGATGAGGTTCTTGAGCCTGATCGCACACGCACCACCGTCGCACGCGCGCTGCTCGACACTCCCGGCATCCGTGGCGCGCACGGCAACATCCCGCTGTGACGCATCCGCCCTGATCAGCCGCACAAGGCCCGGCGCGCCATTTTCATCACTCGACGGACTGTGGTGGGATACCGCCATGAGCGCACTCCTCGATGCACTAGACGACGGCCCCCTGCTCGGCGACGGAGCCATGGGCACGATGCTGCAGGACCTCGGCAATGACGAGGGTGGCGCACCCGAGCTGTGGAACGTCGAACGCGCCGATGTGGTTGAGGGCGTGCTCGAGGGCTACGCCTCATCGGGTGCGCGCCTGCTCACCACCAACACCTTCGGCGGCACGAGTGCACGCCTGCAGATGCACGGGCTCGAGGACCGCGTCGAGGAGCTCAACCAGGCTGCTACCGAGCTCGCGCGTCGCGTGGCGGACCGTCATCCGGGCGTCTACGTGCTCGGTGACATCGGCCCGTCCGGCGAGCTCATGGAGCCGATGGGTGATCTCACCATCGACTCGGCCGCCGAGATGTTCGGCGAGCAGATCCGCGGCCTCGTCGCCGGCGGGGTCGACGGAATCCTCATCGAGACGATGAGCGACCTGTCCGAGGTCGAGGCAGCCGTGACCGCGGCGCGCAAGGAGGCACCCGGGCTGCCGGTGCTCGCCACGCTGAGCTTCGACACCAACCTCCGCACGATGATGGGGGTCTCCCCCGCCATGGCCGTGCAGGCGATGTCGGAGATGGGGGTCGACGTCATCGGCGCCAACTGCGGCCGCGGTCTCGACGAGATGCGCATCATCGCGGCGCAGCTGGCCGAGGCCGGCGCGGGACGCGTGCGCCTCATGGTCCAGTCCAATGCCGGGCTGCCCAAGCTCCAGGGCGACACCTTCGTCTTCGACGGCACTCCCGAGGAGATGGCGGCGTACGCCGTCGAGATGCGCGACCTGGGATTCACCGTCATCGGCGCATGCTGCGGATCGTCGCCCGCGCATATCGCGGCGATGCGTGAGGCACTCGCCTAACCCTCCCCGGCACACCCGCTCCCCGGCGCACCCGCTCCCCGGCGCACCCGCTCCCCGGCGCACCCGCTCTCCGGCGCACCC
>VGBQ01000047.1 GCA_016870425.1 Actinomycetota bacterium
CCGCCCATCGCGGTGGCGAGTCCGAGTGAGACGCTGCGGCCGCGGCCGTCCTTGTCGGCCGACTCGCTGAGCGCCGTGAGCGCCCCGGAGTATTCGCCCCCGACGGAGAAGCCCTGCATGAGTCGCATGACGGTGAGCAGGACGGGAGCCCAGACACCGATCTGGTCGTACGTCGGCAGGATCGTGGTGATGAAGAGCGGGACGAGCATGAGCGTGGTCGACAGGACGAGGGCATACCTGCGGCCCTTCGTGTCGCCGAGTCTGCCGATGACGAGTCCGCCGATGGGGCGAGCGAGATAGCCGACGGCGAATGTGACGAAGGTGAGGATGAGCCCGGTGGCCTCGTTTCCAGTGGGGTAGAAGACCTGCTGCAAGGTGGTGGCGAGCAAGCCGTAGACCATGAAGTCGTACCACTCGATGACGACGCCGCTGGTGGTGAACAGGCGATTGCGTCGGCGTTCGCGGTCGGTGAGGCGGGTCGCTTGCACGCCCGCAGCATAGGGACAGCGGTGACGCCGTAAGCGCCCCCGGCAGGATTCGAACCTGCGACCTTCGGTACCGGAAACCGGCGCTCTATCCCCTGAGCTACGGGGGCTGGGGAGGACTGAGGGTAACAGTCGAGGCTAGGACGGCAGTCGAGGCTAGGACGAGAACCAGCGCGGAGGGCCGGCAAGGAGTGCCGTAGCAAAGGACCCCAGCGCGGCGCCGAGACCCATCGATGTGCCGGTGAGCACGAACGGCGTGAAGAGCCAGCCCACAACGAAGGCGATGCTTCCGAAGACGAGTGCGCTGATCACGGCGAAAGCGAACCGGCCGCCTGGCTTGTCGGCGCCCTTCCTGGCGACCTCGGAGCCGGACTTCTTGGCGGGCGTGGCGCCAGGCTGCTGTGTCGTCTGGGACACCTGGGCGAGCAGCTTCTCGATGTCGTCGCTCATGAATCCATCTTCACCCAGGGACGCGCCCGCGTCCACACGACGGTCCAGCGGTGCTGGGAAAGCGGTGAGGCCCGCCCCCTGGGGGGCGGGCCTCATACGCTGGCTTAGCGCCAGGTCAAGTCGGCGACGTCAGATGATGCGGACGTTGTCGGCCTGGGGGCCCTTGGGGCCCTGGACGATGTCGAACTCGACCGTCTGGTTCTCGTCGAGGCTGCGGTAGCCGTCGGCCTGGATGGCGGTGAAGTGCACGAAAACATCGGCACCTCCGTCAGCCTGAGCGATGAAGCCGAAGCCCTTCTCGGCGTTGAACCACTTCACAGTTCCCTGTGCCATGCGGGGTAACTCCTACTGCTGGGATCCCTATCGTGCGGATACGTGGTCGCCGGGCACCTCGCCCGGCGGGCTGATGGTGCGAGCCGACGTCCCGCCCTCGGGTCTCCCCTGGGAGCTTGGGTGTCGAAGCCGGCGATTGCCCGCCGTCCGCGACGCCCACGAACGGTGGTTCATGTGCAGCACAGCCATCGTGACCGTAGCACGCTCCCTCCCTGTGGGGGGAGCTATCCACAGACCCTGACCGGTCCGGCGACGATTACGCTCCGCACATGACCCCCGAGGAGTTGGCGGCAGAGGTGCGCGGCTGTGTCGTGACGCTGCAGGCTGAAGGGGCACTCACGGGGGAGCTGCCGGACGACGTCGTCATCGAAAGGCCCAAGAACCGAGACCGCGGGGACTACGCCACTCCGGTGGCCTTGACGCTCGCCAAGTCGGCGGGGCGTCCGCCCCGGGAGGTCGCCGCCCTGATCGCCGGGAGATTGGCTGAGGCGGAGGGCATCGACGAGGTCGACGTCGCCGGCCCCGGTTTCATCAACATCCGGCTCGCCGCCGACGCCCAGGGAGCCCTGGCTTCTCAGGTCGTGGAGGCCGGTGCTGACTACGGCCATGGCAGCCTGCTCGCGGGGCGGCGATTCAATGTCGAATTCATCTCCGCCAACCCGACCGGGCCGATCCATCTGGGCCACACTCGCTGGGCGGCTGTCGGCGATGCCCTCGCTCGGGTGCTCGCCGCTTCCGGCGCGGAGGTGTCGACGGAGTTCTACATCAATGACCGCGGCGTGCAGATGGATCGATTCGGTGCCTCGGTCATGGCCGTGGCTCACGGTGGGCCCGTGCCGGAGGACGGCTACCACGGGGCCTACATCACCGACCTGGCCGCGAGGATTGTCGCCGAGCACCCGGAGTTCCTGACGCTGCCCGCCGAGGAGGAACTCGTCGCCTTCCGGGAGGCGGCGTACTCGCTCCAACTCGCCGAGCAGCAGCAGGTGCTCGAGTTATTCCGGACGCACTTCGACACGTGGTATTCCGAGCGCTCGCTGCACGAGTCGGGTGCGGTGGAGCGGGGGATGGCCCGGCTGCGCGAGCAGGGTCATGTCTTCGAGCTCGACGGGGCCACGTGGCTGCGCACGACCGACTTCGGGGATGACAAGGACCGCGTGCTCGTCAAGGCCGACGGCGAACTCACCTACTTCGCCTCCGACACCGCCTACTACGTCGACAAGCGGACCCGGGGCTTCACGACGTCGATCTACCTCCTCGGAGCCGACCATCACGGCTACGTCAATCGCCTGCGTGCAGTCGCGGCCTGCGCGGGCGATGACATGGACGTGAGCGTCGAGGTGCTGATCGGTCAACTCGTGAAGATGATGCGTGATGGCCAGGAGGTAAAACTCTCCAAGCGTGCTGGCACGCTCATCACGCTTGAGGAGCTCGTCGAAGAGGTGGGTGTGGACGCCGCCCGCTACTCCCTGATCCGCTATCCGGTCGACTCCCCTCTCACCTTGGATCTCGACCTCCTGGTGCAGCGGACCAACGACAACCCTGTCTTCTACGTGCAGTACGCCCACGCCCGCGTGAGCTCCGTGATGCGCAATGCGGCCGACCTGGGGATCGACTGGCGATCGCAGGGCTACGACCCGGCACTACTCGTGCACGAGCGCGAGGGGGAGTTGCTCCGCGCGCTTGCGGAGTTCCCCGCGGTTGTGGCCTCCGCCGCCGAACTCCGCGAGCCGCATCGCGTCCCGCGCTACCTCGAGTCGCTCGCGACGGCGTACCACCGCTTCTACGACGTGTGCCGGGTCCTCCCGCGTGGCGATGAGCCGACGGAGCCGATCCATCTCGCGCGTCTCTGGCTGTGCGCTGCGACGCGTCAGGTGCTGGCCAACGGTCTCGCGCTGTGCGGGGTCACGGCACCCGATCGGATGTAGAGGACCCGGCGCTAGCCTTGCGCTATGCGCGCGCATCCTGCTGGCCCTCGGCACGGAGAAGTCCTTTCCTCTTCGAACGCGCCCGCGATTCCGTCGGGCGATCCGGCTGCCCTCGATGCGGCCGTGTGGCCCCTCGGCGCGCACCGCAACGGCCAGGGCGCTCTCGTCGTCGGCGGGGTGGACGTGCGCGACGCCGCACGTGACTTCGGCACCCCTCTCTTCCTGCTCGATGAAGCTGACTTCCGGGCTCGGGCCGCTGGCTTCCGAGTCGCCTACGACCCTGGTCGCACGGACATCTACTACGCGGCGAAGGCCTTCCTCTGCACGACGGTTGCGCGCTGGGCGGTCGAGGAAGGCCTGGGCATTGACGTGGCGAGCGGAGGCGAACTGGCCGTGGCTGTCGTGGCGGGTGTGCCCGGCGGACGGCTGCTCCTGCACGGCAACAACAAGTCGCGGGGGGAGATCCGGCGCGCCCTGGAGTCCGGCGTTGGCCGCATCGTGGTGGACGCTCCCGCTGAGGTGGATCGCATCGCCGAGGTGGCACGTGACATGGGTGTGCGTGCGTCGGTGCTCGTGCGGGTGACCGTCGGAGTGGAAGCGCACACGCACGAATTCATCGCGACTGCCCACGAGGACCAGAAGTTCGGCCTCTCCCTCGCGTCCGGGGCGGCGTACGACGTCATCGTGCGCATCGCGGGCATGGATGTGCTGGACTTCCGCGGCCTGCACTCGCACATCGGTTCGCAGATCTTCGACGCCGCGGGATTCGAGGTCGCTGCCATGCGTCTTGTAGGCCTGATGGGTGAATTGCACGCCGAGGGCATCGAGGTTGCCGAGCTCAACCTGGGCGGCGGCATGGGCATCGCCTATGTGTCGGACGATGACCCGCTCGAGGCCGGCGCGATGGCCAAGGCCATCGAGTCGATCGTCGACGAGGCATGTGCTCGCGCGCATCTGCCCGTGCCGCGCCTTGCCTTCGAGCCTGGGCGCGCGATCGTGGGCCCGTCGGCGATCACGGTCTACGAGGTGGGCACCGTCAAGCCGGTCGAACTCGACCATGGGCACCAGCGCGTCTACGTGTCCGTCGACGGTGGCATGAGCGACAACATCCGGACAGCTCTCTACGACGCGGACTACACCGTGACGCTCGCATCGCGTGTGTCGACGGCCGCCCCGATGCTCTGCCGGGTCGTGGGCAAGCACTGCGAGAGCGGCGATGTCGTCGTGCGCGATGCGTGGCTGCCCGGGGATCTCCGCGAAGGCGACCTGCTGGCGGTCGCCGCCACGGGCGCCTACTGCCGCTCCATGGCCTCTCAGTACAACTACCTTCCGCGCCCGGCCGTCGTGGCGGCCCGTGACGGCAACTGCACGGTCATGCTCCGGCGCGAGACCGAGGAGGACCTCCTCGCCCTCGATCCGGGAGCGGCGGTCTGAGAGGCTAGGGCCTTCACCCGAGCCCCCAGGGAGCCCCCATGTCCGCGCCGATCACCGTCGCCCTGCTGGGCGGGGGCACCGTCGGAGCCCAGGTGGCCCGGCTCATCGTCGAGCAATCCGATGATCTCGAGGCGCGCGTCGGCGCGCCGCTTGAACTCGTGGGCGTCGCCGTGCGCGACGCATCGCGGTCGCGCGAGGGAGTCCCTGCGAATCTCATCACCGACGACGCCGAGGCCCTGGTCGCGCGCGGCAGCAACATCGTTGTCGAGGTCATGGGTGGCATCGAGCCGGCCCGCACGCTGATCCTGCAGGCTATGTCGGCGGGCTCATCCGTCGTGACGGCCAACAAGGCCCTGCTCGCCGCAGATGGCGCAACCCTCTACGCCGCCGCCGAGGCCAACGGCGTCGACCTCTACTTCGAGGCGTCCGTCGCTGGCGCGATCCCCCTGCTGCGCCCGCTGCGCGAGTCCCTGGCCGGAGACCGCATCGTGAAGGTGCTCGGCATCGTCAACGGCACGACCAACTTCATCCTGAGCAAGATGGACGAGGAAGGCGCCGACTATGCCGACGTACTCGCCGAGGCGCAGCGCCTGGGCTACGCCGAGGCTGACCCGACGGCCGATGTCGGCGGGCTCGACGCTGCCGCCAAGGCGGCCATCCTCGCCGAGCTCGCCTTCCACACGCGCGTGACCTTCGACGACGTCACCTGTGAGGGGATCACGGGCGTGACGTCGGCTGACGTCGCGGCAGCCCGCGACATGGGCTTCGTCATCAAACTCCTTGCTGTGGCTGAGCGCACGGACGACGGCCGCGGCGTCATCGTGCGCGTGCATCCCACGATGGTGCCGCGCGATCATCCGCTCGCGAGCGTCCGCGATGCGTTCAACGCGGTCTTCGTCGAGGCTGAGAGCGCTGGCGAGATGATGTTCTACGGGCGAGGTGCAGGCGGCGCACCCACGGCCAGTGCGGTGCTCGGCGATGTGGTCGCCGTTGCTCGCAACCTCCGCTCGGGGGGGCGGGGCCCCCGTGAGTCGACGTACGCCGATCTGGAGATCCGCGGCATCGGTGAGGCCCGCACGCGCTACTACGTCAACCTCGACGTGGCCGACCGACCGGGTGTGCTCGCCACCGTGGCTCGCGCATTCTCTGACAACGGCGTCAGCATCCAGGTCGTGAGGCAGGAGGGCCACGGGGATGATGCCGGTCTCATCGTGCGCACCCACATGGCCACGGATGGTGACCTCAGTCGCACCATCGACACCCTGCGAGGACTCGACGTCGTCAAGCAGGTTGTTGGCGTGATGCGCGTCGAGGGCGAGGCCGGTCCATGACGGCCGGTGCGCCCCAGTGGCGCGGCCTCATCGAGGAGTATCGCGCGTGGCTTCCGGTAGACGAGGCGACGCCTGTTGTCACTTTGCGCGAGGGTGGCACGCCCCTCGTCTACGCGTGCACGATCAGCGAGATGACCGGCTGCCAGGTCTGGCTCAAGTACGACGGTGCCAATCCCACCGGATCCTTCAAGGACCGCGGCATGACCATGGCGATCAGCAAGGCTGCCCAGGCGGGCGCCCGCGCTGTCATCTGCGCCTCCACCGGCAACACGTCAGCGAGCGCTGCGGCGTACGCCGTCAAGGCCGGCATGGTGTGCGCCGTGCTCGTGCCCCAGGGCAAGATCGCGATGGGCAAGCTCGCCCAGGCCATCATCCACGGAGCGACACTGCTGCAGGTCGATGGCAATTTCGACGACTGCCTGACACTGGCACGGGGACTCGCCGAGGACTACCCCGTGTCCTTGGTCAACAGCGTCAATCCCGATCGCATCGAGGGGCAAAAGACCGCGAGCTTCGAGATTGTCGACCTGCTCGGGGACGCGCCGGACATCCACTGCCTGCCCGTCGGCAACGCCGGCAATATCACCGCCTACTGGAAGGGCTATCGGGAGTACGCCGAGGCCGGTCATGCCACGCGACGACCACGCATGTGGGGCTTCCAGGCAGCGGGTTCGGCGCCCATCGTGCACGGAGCGCCGGTGGCCAAGCCGGAGACCATCGCCACGGCGATCCGCATCGGCAATCCGGCCTCCTGGCACCAGGCCGTCGCCGCGCGCGAGGAGTCGGGGGGGCTGATCGACTCGGTCACCGATGAGCAGATCCTGGCGGCGTACCGACTGCTGGCATCCAAGGAGGGTCTGTTCTGCGAGCCGGCGAGCGCGGCAAGCGTCGCTGGTCTGCTTCAGGCTCACGAGCGCGGCCAACTCGATGCGGGTCAGACCGTCGTGTGCACGCTCACCGGCAACGGACTGAAGGATCCGCAGTGGGCGCTGGATGCCGCGCCCGATCCGATCGTCGTCCCCGTGGATGCCAAGGTGGCGGCCGTCGCCCTGGGGCTGCGAGGCTAGGCCGTGGGCTTCCGATCCGTTGGCGTCGAGGTGGTTGTGCCCGCGACGAGCGCGAACCTCGGCCCTGGCTTCGACTCGATGGGCCTGGCCCTGTCCGTCCACGACCACCTGGCGGCGATGGTCACGGAGGACCCCGGCGTCCTCGTCACCGTCGAGGGAGAAGGCTCCGGCTCGCTGCCCGGTGACGATCGACACCTGGTTGCTCGCGCCATGCGCTTCGCCTGGGAGGCCATGGGAATCGAGCCTCCCGGATTCGTGCTGCGCTGCCACAACTCGATCCCCCAGGGGCGCGGGCTGGGGTCGTCCGCTGCCGCGATCGTGGCGGGCATATTGCTCGCGCGCGGGCTGGTTGACGACGGGGAGGACCTCTTGCCAGACGGCGAGGTCCTGGGCTTGGCGACGCGCATGGAGGGACACCCGGACAACGTCGCCGCTGCACTGCTCGGCGGCTTCACCACCGCGTGGATGGACTCTGTCGAGGACACTCACGCCAGCGCGGTGACGCGGGCACCCCACACGAGCGTGGTCCCTGTCGTCTTCGTCCCACAGCAATCAATGGCGACCGCCGAGGCCCGCAGAATGCTGGACTCGTCAGTGGACCGCTCCGATGCGATCTTCAACATCGGACGCGCGGCACTGCTGGTGCATGCGCTGTCATCTGACCCGGCACTGCTCTTCCCTGCGACCGAGGACCGCATCCACCAGGATGCGCGTGCTCGTGCCTATCCGCAGTCGCACACGCTCGTGCTGTCCTTGCGTGCGCTGGGGGTGCCGGCAGTGATCTCTGGTGCGGGTCCGACTGTGCTCGCCTTCACCACCGACGATGCCGAGCGCACGCTCGCTAGCGCGACGGCGCCGGACGGCTGGCGAGCACTCACGGTGCCCGTGGATGCCGACGGCGCTCGGGTCCGTATCCGGGGGTCGTGAGGCGACCCGTGTCGCATGGGTGCTAGCCTCGTGGAGTCCGCTAGGGACGTATCCATCCCTCCCGCACATCCTGGGCACTCACTGGTCCACTCCACTGACCCTGGGACCGCCTCGAACGGCGGGGCGGACATCGCGCGACTCGGCTTTCACCCTGCGCGCACCCACCCGATCCCACCCTGGTGTCGGGCATGACGAAGGAACACACGTGAGCGATACCGCCACCGCCAGCAAGTCCGCGTCCGGTCTCTCCGGCATGCTGCTGCCCGAGCTCAAGCAGCTCGCACAGTCCCTGGGCATCACCGGTGCGAGCACCATGCGCAAGGGCGCCCTGGTCGAGGCCATCAGCGCCAAGCAGTCCGGGGGACGCGCCAGCGGCAATGGCCGCGCCAGTGCGAAGTCCGCATCCCAAGACAAGTCGGCGGACGACAAGTCTCCGTCGGCGGACAAGGACGCCGAGCGCGCCCCGCGTCGCCAGGACAACCGCCAGGACAACCGCCAAGACAGCTACGACGATGACGCAGATGGTGGCTCACGCCGGCGTCGTCGCAGGGGCAGGGATCGCTACCGCGATCGGCGCGACCGCCGCCCCGGGGGCTTCAGTGAGCAGGAGATCGAGGTCTCCGAGGATGACGTGCTCGCACCCGTCGCGGGAATTCTCGACATCCTTGACAACTACGCCTTCGTCCGGACGGCCGGATACCTCCCGAGCCCCAATGACGTCTACGTCTCACTGTCGATGGTCAAGAAGCACGGGCTGCGTAAGGGCGATGCCATCACGGGAGCGGTCCGCCAGCCACGCGATGGAGAGCGCCGGGAGAAGTTCAACCCCCTCGTGCGGATCGACACGGTCAACGGGGCAGACCTGGACCAGGCCCGCCAGCGGCCCGACTTCTCCAAGCTCACCCCTCTCTATCCCCAGGAGCGGCTGCGCCTGGAGACGGAGCCCGGCAATCTCACCACGCGTGTGATCGACCTGGTGGCGCCGATCGGCAAGGGGCAGCGCGGCCTCATCGTGTCGCCGCCCAAGGCCGGCAAGACGATGGTGCTCCAGTCCATTGCCAACGCCATCGTGACCAACAACCCCGAGTGCCATCTCATGGTCGTGCTCGTCGATGAGCGCCCCGAAGAGGTCACCGACATGCAGCGCTCGGTCAAGGGCGAGGTCATCTCCTCGACCTTCGACCGCCCCGCGGAGGATCACACCATCGTCGCTGAGTTGGCCATCGAGCGCGCCAAGAGGCTCGTCGAGCTTGGTCACGACGTCGTCGTGCTCCTTGACTCGATGACCCGACTCGGACGTGCCTACAACCTCGCAGCGCCCGCCTCGGGCCGCATCCTCTCGGGTGGCGTGGACTCCACGGCGCTCTACCCGCCGAAGCGCTTCTTCGGTGCCGCCCGCAATATCGAGAACGGCGGATCGCTCACGATCCTCGCGACCGCTCTCGTCGAGACCGGGTCGCGCATGGACGAGGTGATCTTCGAGGAGTTCAAGGGCACCGGCAACATGGAGCTCAAGCTCGATCGCAAGCTCGCCGACAAGCGAATCTTCCCCAGCGTCGACGTCGACGCCTCGGGCACGCGCAAGGAGGAGCTGCTCATGGCTCCCGACGAGCTCAAGATCGTCTGGAAGCTCCGCCGCGTGCTCCACGCCCTCGATCAGCAGCAGGCCATCGAGCTCCTCCTCACGAAACTGCGTGAGACCAAGAGCAACCTGGAGTTCCTCCTGCAGATCCAGAAGACGACGCCGTCGGTCACGGGCTCGGAGAGCGAAGACTCCTAGCAGTCGTTTGGGCCGATTCGGCCAGCGCTGCTGCGATGGCGTACCCTTACCGGGTCCGGTTCACCGCTCCTGCGGACCCGGGCCCGAATGGAGGACATCATGAAGTCGGGCATCCACCCCGAGTACGTCGAGACCCAGGTCACCTGCACCTGCGGGTCGACGTTCACCACGCGAAGCACGGCGAAGAACGGCGTCATCCACGCCGATGTCTGCTCGCAGTGCCACCCGTTCTACACCGGGCGTCAGAAGATCCTCGACTCCGGCGGTCGCGTCGCGAAGTGGGAGAAGCGCTTCGGCGGCAAGGACAAGGCAGCCGCATCCGAGTGACAAGCCTTCGACGAAGGCTTGTCCCCGCTCATCGCCGATAGGTAGGTCCCGTGTTCGACGCCTGCGTCGAGTTGACCGCCGAGTACTCCGCGATCGAGGAGCGCCTGGCCGATCCGGCAGTGCATGCCGATCCCGCCGAGGCTCGTCGCCTAGCCCGTCGCCACGCTGAGTTGCGCCCGACGATCGAGGCCTATCGAGCCTGGCTCGCACTCGGGGATGACATTGCTGCTGCCCGCGAGCTCGCGGACGTCGATCCGGCGTTCGCCGAGGAGGCTGATGCGCTCGAGGTGCGCCGCCTCGAGGTTGCCGAGCGGCTGCGCGAACTCCTCATCCCGCGCGATCCACTCGACGGCAAGGACGTCATCCTCGAGATCAAGGCGGGGGAGGGTGGCGAGGAGTCGGCCCTCTTCGCCGGTGACCTGCTGCGGATGTATCTCCGCTACGCCGACCAGCGAGGCTGGAGCGCAGAGGTGCTCGAGGCTGAGGAATCCGACCTGGGCGGCTACCGCGATGTCGCTGTGGCGGTGAAGACGCGAGGCGTGCCGGAGCCCGGTGAGGCGCCCTATGCGCGCCTGAAGTTCGAAGGCGGAGTGCACCGGGTGCAGCGCGTACCTGTGACGGAGTCTCAAGGTCGCATTCACACCTCTGCCGCGGGAGTGCTCGTGCTGCCCGAGGCCGAGGAGGTCGACGTCACCATCGACCCCAACGACCTGCGCATTGACGTGTTCCGCTCATCCGGCCCGGGAGGTCAGAGCGTCAACACGACGGATTCGGCCGTGCGCATCACCCACGTGCCGACCGGCACTGTCGTGTCGTGCCAGAACGAAAAGAGCCAGCTGCAAAACCGCGAGCAGGCACTGCGCATCCTACGGGCCCGGCTGCTGGCTATCGCGCAAGAGCAGGCCATGCAGGAGGCGTCGGACTCGAGGCGAGCGCAGGTGCGCACGGTGGACCGCAGCGAGCGCATCCGCACCTACAACTTCCCGGAGAACCGTGTGAGTGATCACCGCTCTGGCTATAAGGCCTACAACCTCGACCAGGTCCTCGGTGGAGAACTCGATGCCGTCATCCAGTCCTGCATCGACTCTGCCGCGGCCAATGCACTGGCTGAGGGCTCGTGAGTCACTCCGGCCAAGGTCCGTCGCCCCGCGTCGTCGAAGGCTGGGTGTCGCTGCGCGATGCCATCGCTGACGGCCAGCGCCGCCTGGCGGCAGCTGGAGTCCCGTCACCAGACACCGATGCGATCCTGCTCGCCGCTCACGTGAAGGGAGTCCCTCGGGGGCGCCTGCTTCTCCATGATCGGATGGATTCCCAGGAGCGCACCGCCTACGAGCGGCTCCTCACGCGGCGCATGGCCCGCGTGCCCCTGCAGCACCTGGTTGGCTCGGCGCCCTTCCGCAAACTCGACCTCGCCGTAGGCCCCGGTGTCTTCATCCCGCGGCCCGAGACCGAGCTCGTCGCCCAGGCCGCCATCGATGCCCTGCGGGCTCTCCCCGAGGGGGAGCGGCGGGCCGTGGATCTGTGCACCGGGTCGGGGGCGGTGGCGTTCGCCATGGCGACGGAGGCCGCACCGACGCAGGTGACCGCCGTCGAGGTCGATGATGCTGCTGTCGTCTGGACCCGACGCAATGCCGACGCCCTGCGCGAGGACATCGCCGGTGCGGGCAGCCGCGTCGACGTCGTACACGCGGATGCACGCACGTGCGCTGCTGACGGGGAGCCGCTTGCGCCCCTGCGCGGGACCGCAGCCGTGGTCACCATGAACCCTCCCTATGTGCCCAGCGGTGCGCGCGTGCGTGACCCGGAGGTGCGTGACCACGATCCTGCGATCGCGCTGTACGGCGGCCCGGACGGCCTCGACGTCGTGCGTGGTGCCATCGACTCGGCCGCGGCGCTCCTCCAGCCCGGAGGCCTACTGGTGATCGAGCACTCGGACGAGCAGGGTGACGAGGCCGAGGTCGGCGTACCCTCGCTCCTTGAGCTCGACGGACGGTGGAGGTATATCGCCGACCACCGAGACCTGGCGCGCAAGCCACGCTTCACGACGGCGACCCGCGCGATGGACGCACGGTGAGCCTGGTCATCGAGGTCGGCGATCGGCCCGGTCCCGGACGCGACCGCGGCGTCGCTGCTGCCGCCGCCGCCATCAAGCGCGGCGAGCTGGTCGTCCTGCCGACCGAGTCGGTCTACGGGCTCGCGGCCGATCCCTTCTCCGCCAAGGCGATGCGCGCACTGCGCGAGTCCAAGGGCCGGGGGGATGATCTGCCCGTCGGAGTGCTCGTGGGCGCCATCCGGACCGTGGAGGGTCTCGCCAGCGGCATCACGGCCGACGGTCGCGCGCTCATCGAGGCGTTCTGGCCCGGTCCCCTCACCCTCATCGTGCGAGCCCAACCCACCCTCGCCTGGGATATCTCCAGCACGGGTGGGCATGTCTCCCTGCGCATGCCGCTCCACCCGGTTGCGCTCTCAGTCCTCGCCGCGACCGGCCCCCTGGCGGTGACATCAGCGCAGCGGGCCGGCAGTGTGCCGCCGCGGACGTGCGACGAGGCGCAGGAGCAGTTGGGTGACGACGTCGCGCTCTACCTCGATGGCGGAAGCACGGTCGCCGAGGCTCCCAGCAGCATCGTCGACCTCACGGCTAGCCCGCCGGTCGTTCTGCGCGAAGGCGCCTACACGAGCGCCACCTTGCGCGAGGTCTGCCCCGACCTCGTCGACCCGGACTCCACCTGACTCCCCAATCCATCCTGACGAGCGAAACGGTCGCTTTTGGCCGTCCCGGAGCCCAAGAACCGACCACATTGCTCGTCAAGACGCGGTAGGGGAGGGGGGCAGGAGGCCCGGCCCGTCCACGCCGCGGATTTGCCGGGCGCCCGTACACTCGTGCCCTGGCAGCCGGCCAGGCGAAGGAGACTGCGTGGTGGACAGCGAGACGTTCTGGGGCCCGGACTTCGGGCAGTTGAAGCATGAGGACCCTGAGATCGCGGGGATCTTGCTGTCCGAGCTCGAGCGTGCGCGCGGGGGTCTGCAACTCATCGCGAGCGAGAACTTCACGTCTCCCGCGGTTCTCGCGGCCCTGGGGTCGACCTTGAGCAACAAGTACGCCGAGGGTTACCCGGGCAAGCGCTACTACGGCGGATGCGCCGAGGTTGACAAGGCGGAGATCATCGGCATCGAGCGCGCCAAGGAACTCTTCGGCGCCGAGCACGCCAACCTCCAGCCGCACAGCGGGGCAAGTGCCAACATCGCCGCGTACGGCGCCTTCGTAAAGCCGGGCGAGACCGTGCTCGCCATGAGCCTGCCGCATGGGGGCCACCTGACGCACGGCTCGAAGGTGAACTTCTCGGGCAAGTGGTTTGAGGTCGTCTCCTACGGGGTGCGCGAGGACACCGAGACGATCGACTACGACGAGGTTCGCTCGATCGCTCACCAGCACCGGCCACGACTGATCATCTGCGGAGCGACGGCGTACCCCCGCCTCATCGACTTCGCCGCATTCCGGGAGATCGCCGACGAGGTCGGTGCCATCCTCATGGTGGATGCGGCGCACTTCATCGGCCTGGTGGCCGGCAAGGCGATCCCCAGCCCCGTGCCCTACGCCGACGTCGTCACATTCACCACGCACAAGGTCCTGCGCGGCCCGCGCGGCGGCATGATCCTGGCCAAGGCCGAGCATGCTGCGGCCATTGACAAGGCGGTCTTCCCGATGATGCAGGGTGGCCCGCTCATGCACGCGGTGGCGGCCAAGGCGGTCGCGCTCAAGGAGGCCAGCACTCCGGAGTACCAGGCCTACGCCGCCCAGGTGGTGCGCAATGCCCAGGCACTCACCGCCTCGCTGGCTGCCGAGGGCATGCGCCCGGTCAGTGGTGGCACTGACACACACCTCGCGCTCATCGACCTGCGCGGCGTGGGCGTCACAGGAGCCGACGCCGAGGCCCGATGCGATGCTGCACGCATC
>VGBQ01000048.1 GCA_016870425.1 Actinomycetota bacterium
TTCGTGGCACTCGCCGTCATCGTCGCGGCGGCCGTATGGTTCGGGGTCGACGGATGGTTCACGGTCGGCCTCGGCACCGTGTCGGCGTACCTCCTGGGAGCCTTCGACATCGCCGTGCCCGTGCTCCTGCTGGTTATCGGGTGGCGCACACTGCGCCACCCGGAGGATCACGTCACCAACGGGCGCCTGCTCGTCGGTGGCCTGGCACTGCTGCTCGCAGCTGCCGGACTGTGGCACCTCGTGCAAGGTGCCCCCACGCCCAGCGACGGATTCGACTCCCTGGCTTCTGGCACCGGCATCACCGGCTGGGTGACCACCGCGCCGATCTCTGCGGCTCTCGGGCCCGTCGTGACCGGCGTACTCCTCGCTCTGCTTGCGCTCTTCGGCATCCTCGTGCTCACGGGCACGCCGCTCATGGCTGTGCCTCAGGCACTGGGCAAGGCGCTCGGGCATGTGCTGCGCCCGGGCTCGGGAGGCCGGGGCGTCGAGGTCGAACTCGACTCCTACGCGGCCGATGACATCGATGGCTTCGTCGTCGATGAGTCCGACGAGGTCCTCGACACGGACGCCGAGGCCGAGTTCCTCGTCTCCGCCGCCGAGCCCGCGGGCGCCCGTCTCGGCCTGGGGGAGGCAGCCCGGGAGATCGCCGATGCCGCACGCTTCGACACGGCGGCACCGCTCGCGACCCCGCGCGACGAGACCAGCGAGATTCCGGTGGTCACCGAGCCGCCACCCCCGCTCGCTCCGGCCCCCACAGGACCCGCGGAGCAACTGCCCCTCGATCGCTCCATCGACTATCGCCTGCCGGACGCCGGCATGCTCAAGGGTGGCCCCGCACCTCGAGCGCGCACCAAGGCCAATGACGCGGTCGTCGCGTCCCTGACGCAGGTGCTGGACGAGTTCAGCATCGACGCCCGCGTCACCGGCTTCACCCGGGGACCGACGGTCACCCGATACGAGATCGAACTCGGACCCAGCGTCAAGGTCGAGCGAGTGACCGCCCTCAGCCGCAACATCTCCTACGCGGTCGCGAGCCCCGAAGTGCGCATCCTCAGCCCCATCCCCGGCAAGAGCGCCATCGGCATCGAGATCCCCAACGCCGACCGTGAGCTGGTGAGCCTGGGCGACGTGCTGCGGTCGGACGCCGCGGTCGACGAGCACCATCCCATGACCGTGGCCCTCGGCAAGGATGTCGAGGGCGGCTACGTGGTGGCGAACCTCGCCAAGATGCCGCACCTCCTGGTCGCCGGTGCCACGGGGGCGGGCAAGTCCAGCTGCATCAATACGCTGATCACCTCGATCCTCATGCGGGCAACCCCTGATGACGTGCGCATGATCCTCGTCGACCCCAAGCGCGTGGAGCTCACCGCCTACGAAGGCATCCCGCACCTCATCACGCCCATCATCACGAACCCCAAGAAGGCTGCGGACGCCCTGCAGTGGGTCGTCAAGGAGATGGACCACCGCTACGACGACCTCGCGCACTTCGGGTTCCGTCACATCGACGACTTCAACAAGGCCGTGCGCACGGGCAAGTTGACACCGCCGCTGGGAAGTGAGCGTGTCCTCAGGCCGTATCCCTACCTCCTTGTCATCGTCGACGAGCTCGCCGACCTGATGATGGTCGCACCGCGCGACGTGGAGGATTCGGTCGTACGCATCACCCAGCTCGCGCGTGCAGCGGGGATCCATCTCGTCCTTGCCACCCAGCGCCCCAGTGTCGACGTCGTCACGGGCCTCATCAAGGCCAACGTGCCGAGCCGACTTGCCTTTGCGACGTCCTCGCTGGCGGATAGCCGCGTGATCCTTGACCAGCCCGGAGCGGAGAAGCTTGTCGGTCAGGGCGACGGACTCTTCCTGCCGATGGGAGCGAGCAAGTCCCAGCGCATCCAGGGCGCCTTCGTCTCAGAGACTGAGATCCGCGCCGTCGTCCGCTTCGTGCGCGAGCAAATGGACCCGGACTACCGCGAGGACGTCACGAGTCCCACCGCGGCGAGTAGGCAGATTGACGAGGAGATCGGCGACGACCTCGATCTGCTGTGTCAGGCCGCCGAGTTGGTCGTCACGACGCAATTCGGCTCCACGTCGATGCTTCAGCGCAAGTTGCGCGTCGGCTTCGCCAAGGCCGGTCGCCTGATGGACCTGCTCGAGTCTCGCGGCGTCGTCGGGCCGAGCGAGGGCTCCAAGGCCCGGGAGGTCCTCCTCAAGGCCGACGACCTGCCGGGCTTCCTCGTGGACGTGCGCGGCGGTTCCTGACCGTCCTGCCTCGGCACGGCCCCAGGTCCACTCGGCAGCGAAGTCCCGCATTGCCGGGACAACTCCCTGCGCTCTTCCGGACGGTGCCTGGGCCGACGCGCCTTTAGCCTGGCTCTATGTCGGACGCGACGGTGGTCACGCCCGGGGCGCTCATCAGTGACGCCCTGGCCCGTCGTGGGATCACCCTGGACGACCTCGCGCAGTCCACGCGATTGCGACGTGGCCTGCTCGAGCAGATGGAGTCGGACGACTTTGCCGATACCGGCGGTGACATGTACGCGCGCGGGCACCTGCGCGTGATCGCCGGGGTCCTCGACATCGACTCGGATGCGCTGCTCGCTGCCTACGACGAGGCGCCCGCAGTCCGGCGCCCGCCCGCGCCCTGAGGCTGCCCGACGGGTCTCTACCCTGAGGGGATGACACCCCGTGTCGGCGTACTGCGCCTGGGCTGTGCCCGCAACGATGTCGACGCCGACGAGATCGAGGCGCGCCTGGTTGATGGCGGCATGTCGGTCACGGGCGAGGGGGACGACGTGGACGTCCTGCTGGTCAATACCTGCGGCTTCGTGGCATCGGCCAAGAAGGATTCGATCGATGCGATCCTCGCGGCCGCGGACACGGGGGCACGCGTCGTCGTCACCGGCTGCCTCGCCGAGAGGTATGGGCGCGAACTCGCCGACTCACTGCCCGAGGCCGCGGCGGTTCTCAGCTTCGACGACTATGCCGACATCGCCGATCGGGTGCGGCGGGTTGCAGCCGGAGAGGTGCTGGAGGCGCATGTGCCCTCGGACCGGAGGCGGCTCCTGCCCCTGGCTCCCGTCGATCGCGCAGGATCTGCGTCTGCCCCCGGCCACGCGGGCCTGCGCCGCGCCGTGAGCGGCCCGGTGATGGCGGTCAAGCTCGCGTCGGGGTGTGATCGTCGCTGCACCTTCTGCGCCATCCCGTCCTTCCGGGGATCCTTCGTCAGCCGACGACCCGAGCAGGTGATGGGCGAGGTCGTGGACCTTGCCGAGGAGGGCGTGCGCGAAATCGTGCTCGTCAGCGAGAACTCCACGTCCTACGGCAAGGACCTCGGTGATATCTGCATGCTCGAGGGCTTGCTTCCTGCCCTGGCCCGCGTGCCCGGCATCCTGCGCCTGCGCGTGAACTACCTCCAGCCCGCCGAGATGCGGCCCGGACTGGTGGATGTCATCGCGAGCACCCCCGGCGTCGCGCCGTACTTCGACCTGTCCTTCCAGCACGCGAGTGCGCGGGTGCTCCGCCGCATGCGGCGTTTCGGTGGCACCGGCGACTTCCTCGCCCTGCTGGAGGCAATTCGCGCGCGCGACCCTCGGGCCGGCATACGCACGAATGTCATCGTCGGCTTCCCCGGCGAGACGGACGACGATGTCGACCAGCTCGCGTCCTTCCTCGAGGCTGCACGGCTCGACGCGGTGGGTGTCTTCGCCTACTCCGACGAGGAGGGCACCGAAGCAGCCGGCATGGAGGGCCATCTCCCCGAGGAGGAGATCGCCCGCAGGACAGCCCGCATCTCCGCGCTCGTCGACGAACTCATGCTCGAACGCGCCCAGGAGCGCGTGGGTGAGGAGGTCGAGTTGCTCGTGGAGCAGCCCGGGCTCGCGCGCGCCGCCCACCAGGGACCTGACGATGCCGCCACGATCATCGATCCGTCCTACCCCGTGGGCGAGGTCGTGCGCGCTGTCGTCACCGGCCTTGACGGCATCGACCTCGTGGCGGCCCCCCGATGAGGGCCGAGGGTCCGGGGGAGCCCCTCGCGGGAATTCCGGATCACGCGGGCGATCCTGTCGGCACCTCGCGCTGGGCCACTGTGCCCAACCTCCTCACGCTCGTCCGGCTGCTTCTCGTGCCGGTGCTGGCTGTGCTTCTCCTCGCCGATGGGGGGCTCGACCCCGCGCTGCGCTGGGCCGCGATGGTCGTCTTCGTCGTCGCCGCCCTGACCGACCTGGCCGACGGCGAGATTGCTCGGCGCAGCGGCACGGTGACCACCCTGGGCAAGATTGCCGATCCCGTCGCCGACAAGGCGCTCACCGGTGTCGCCCTGATCGGCCTGTCGCTGCTCGGTGACCTGCCGTGGTGGGTCACGATCGTGATCCTGGCGCGCGAGGTCGCGGTCACGGTCCTGCGCTTCGTCGTCATCCGGCATGGAGTGATCCCGGCATCGCGAGGTGGCAAGGCCAAGACGGTCGCCCAGGTCATCGCCATCGCGCTCTATCTCGCTCCGCTGGGCAGCTGGGCTGATCCGTTGCGGTTCATCACCATGGGCATCGCACTCGTGCTCACCATCGTCACCGGCATCGACTACGCCGTGCGCGCGTGGCGCTTGACGCGGGCCGCGCCATGAGCGCGGTGGATGCGGCGTCGCTCATCGCCCGGCTCGTCGAACGGGGCGACACCGTGGCCACGGCGGAGAGCCTGACCGGCGGCCTGGTGTGCGCGGCGCTCACCGCCGTGCCGGGTGCCTCGGCCGTGGTGCGCGGCGGGATCATTTCGTACGCCGTGTCGGTCAAGGCCGATGTCCTCGGTGTGGATGCGGGACTCCTCGCGCGCCGGGGCGCCGTCGACCCTGCTGTAGCAGCGCAGATGGCCATCGAGGCCCGCCGGCTCCTCGGCAGCGACTACGCCGTGGCAACGACCGGGTCGGCCGGGCCGGATCCCGCCCCCGGGGGCTCCCACAGCGGGCCTGTCGCCCCGGGGAGAGGCTTCGTGGCCGTTGCCGGCCCCGAGGGCGAGGTCGTGTCCGGCTTCGCCTGTGAGGGTGAGGATCGGGACGGCGTACGTCGGCACGCAGTCCAGGCGGCGCTAAACCTGCTCGGGCGCGTCCTTGCCGGGACCGACTGATGACGGGCGATCCTCGGGCTGGCGAGGTAGCGTGGTCCCGTGATCGTCCTCCGCGAAGTCATTGGCACTGAGATCCGTCGCATCCGGCTGCTCCAGGGGCGCACCCTGCGCGATGTCTCCGCCGCCGCGTCCGTCTCGCTCGGCTACCTCTCCGAGGTAGAGCGCGGAGAGAAGGAAGCCTCGTCGGAGATGCTGCTCGCCATCTGCGGCGCACTCGGCCTGCCACTGTCGGCGCTGCTGGCGGCCGCGGCCGAGGATGTCGCCTCCCTCGAGGGCGCCCCGATCGTCCGCGCCGCCTAGACCCCGCCTAGGCCGGGTGGCTCTGCGGTGATTGCCGGGAGAGGCGCCGCCGGCTGGCAGTGCGGACACCAGTAGGCATCGCGCTCGTGTCTCCCGCTGCGCTGCTTGCCGTACTTCACGCCCGTGCCGCAGCGCAAGCAGGGCCGGCCCGCCCGTCCGTAGACATAGTGCTGCGCGCGAAGGTCACCGGTGGAAGCCTGGGCACCCCGGGCGCGATTGGCGCCCATGAGGTCGCGCCCGGTCGTCACCAGCGCCGTGAGGTCCCGGATGGAGCCCACGGTGGCCTGGGGCGGGATACCGCGTAGGAAGAGCGTCTCGCTCACGTAAATGAGCCCGAAGCCCGCGACGATGGCCTGGTCGAGGAGGGCATCGCCGATCGCCCGGTGGGGCTGGGCAATCAGTCGCTCGACGATCTCCGCGATGTCCACGTCGTCGGCGAGGATGTCGGGCCCGAGTCGGCCGAGCAGTGCCTCCTGACCCCGTGCGTCGAGGATCTCGACCACGGGGAGGCGGTAGCCCACGGCTTGCCAGTCGGCGGTCTCGAGCACCGCGCGCACCTGCCATGCCGGCCCGCCCTTCCACGGGCGCCCGTGCCGGTAGAGGTGCCAGGAGCCATCCATGCGGAAGTGGGTGTGCAGCGCAAGGCCATCACCCACGCTGAAGAGCAGGTGCTTGCCGTAGGCGCGCACCGACTCGACGATGCGGCCGCTTAGGTCGACGGTGGCCAGCTGTGGCACGCGCAGGTCGGCAGCGACGAGCACGTCACCGGCGAGGCAGTCGTCGAGGCGGCGAGCGGCCAACCAGACGGTGTCACCCTCAGGCATGCACCGATTCTGTCCCCTCGGCGGGGGCGCCACCCTGGGGCGCCTCGCGATCACGCCGGACGAGACGAACGACGTAGGAGATGGCGAGGGCACTGATCGTCACGAGTACGGCGTACGTCGTCCACCAGGCGGCGGCGGGCGCGTCAAGGGCCATGAGGATGAGGCGGGCGTTGAGCAGCAGGATGAAGCAGCCCACGATCACGCCGAGGATGCGCGGGTTGAGGAAGCGCACGAGCCAGGCCGCAAAGGGGGCGGCAATGACGCCGCCGATGAGAAGGGCGAGCACGATGCCCAGGTCGATGCCTGCGGTGCCGAGGCCGACGAGGAAGCCCAGGCTCGCGGCCAGGGCGACTATGAACTCCGCGGTGTTGACCGTGCCGACGACGCGCGCCGGAGTGAGCCGACCATCGGCGAGCAACGTGGGCGTCGTCACCGGCCCCCAGCCACCACCACCGGTCGCGTCGACGAATCCACCGACGAGTCCGAGCGGGATCATGAGGCGGTTGCCGGGGGTGCCGGGCTTGCGGCGCGGTGCGCGGCCCATGACGAAGCGGATGACGATGTAGATGCCGAGGAGGAAGAGCAGGGTCCCGGTGAAGGGCAGGGCGGCCTTGGTGGAGAGGTTCGACAGCACCGTGGCACCGGCAAAGGCACCCACGGCACCAGGCAGGCCGATGCGCCGTACGCCGGCCCAGTCGACGTTGCCGAAGCGCGCGTGCGCGGCGCCGGAAGCCGCGGCGGTGCCGAGCTTGGCGATGTGCACGGAGGCGGACGCCAGGGCGGGGGAGAGTCCCACGGCGAGGAGCAGAGTGGTCGAGGTGACGCCGAAGCCCATGCCTAGCGCGCCGTCGATGAAGGACGCGCCAAAGCCGGCGAGGGCGATGAGGATGAGCCCGGTCACGTCTCTCCGTCCGCGGGTGTCTCAGAGGCCTGGGCCTGGATAAAGACCCTATTGTCACGTCTGAGAGGAGACAATAGCACGAATGCCGCCCGCAGGGGTGGTCCGGGTGGCCCGTGTCGCCAGGGCCTGGGCCGGTCAGTGCCAGGCGGCCGGGTCCTCGGTGAGCTTGCGGACCCGGGCGGGCAGGTGCTTGTCGACAACATCGGACAGGCTCACGGCCTCGAGGATCTGCCGTTCGGCCGCCCGGAGAGCGACCAGCACCTGGGGGAGTCCCGCGGCGGCCCCGGAGTAGTGGAGGTCCTCGGGCCGGGTGCCGGAGACGTTGGTGAGCGGTCCGTCGATGGCGCGGATGACGTCGGCCAGGGAGATGTCAGCCGGTGGGCGGGCGAGGGTCCAGCCACCCTCGGGCCCGCGGCGGGCGCGCACGATCCCGGCCTTGCGCAGCTCGGCGAGGATCGCGCCGAGGTAGGACGTGGGGATGTCCTGGCGGTGCGAGAGCGCGTCGGTCGTCACGGGGCCGTCGGGGGAGGCTGCGAGCTCCAGAGCGGCGCGCAAGGCGTAGTCGGTCCTCCCCGGCAGGCGCATGGCCTGAGCATAGGCGGTCGGATGCGGATCAGCCACGCAGGCGCAGGCCTCCGGGTGTGCGCACGAAGCCGGTCGCGAGGAGCGCTGAGATCCGCGGATCGTCAGCGGGGATCCCCGCGATCTCGACACCATCGATGCGCTGGAGATTTACCGACTGCCCGTGCATTGTCTGCGCCAAGGACTGGGCGGCACTCGCCAGTGCGTCGGCATCGTCACTCCAGGTGAGGAGCGAACGGCGCCCGCGTGCGAGGTAGAGCGCGGGCGCGCGATCGCACAGTGTCACCCACGCGCCGGCCGCACGGCTGGGCCTCGTCGCCGCCTCGGGCCAGGGCAGGAGTGCGCCGTAGGGCTGGGCCGGATCGGCTGCTGCCAGTGTGCGAGCACCGGCGGAGGGCTGGAGCGACCGGAGCATGTCGAGTGCGCCGGGTAGCGCGAACTGCGCGGCGCCCTGGCCATCGAGTGCGTACACCCGCCGGCAGCGTCCCGCCTCCTCCATCGCGCTGAGAATCCGGTACGCCGCGGCGAATCCGCCGGGCAGCCCTGACCCGGCGACGGCCTCGCGCGTGACGATGCCATTGCGGTGGAGCAGCGCTTCCACGGCGGCCAGATGGCGAGCGGTCTGTGAAGGGTCGGCCGCGACGACCAGTGACCAGCGGCCGCCGAGTGGCTCGCGCACGGGTCGCCTACCACGCGACCGCAGGCGCGGCGGCCGCGCCGGCTTGCGTGGCGCGCCCCGGCGCATCGGCTCCCAGGTGTCATTGGTGACGTGGCCGGTCCAGGCGAGGTCACGCAGGGCGCGTGCCACCTCAACCTCGGGCACGAGCGCCTCGCGCGACAGGTCGTCGGCGATCTCGCGGAGGAATCGGGCACCGCGCAGGGACAGCAGGTCGACGATGCGTTGCTCGAGTTCACCGTCGATCTCCACGGAAGGGGCCACCAGGAGCGGCGCGAGATCTGCGGGAGCCAGGCACACCCAGCCGTCGTCCCCGGGGAGAGCGCCTGCGCCCCACCAGGCCACCTCACCGCGCGTGATGAGTTCGTCGAGCATCGCGGGCGCGTAGTCGCGCACGCGCGCGGGCAGGATCGCGGACTCGAGTTGGCTTGCGGGCAGGGGGCAGCCAGCCAGCGACTCGATAGCGGCGTACACGGCGTCGACGCCCGCCTTTCGATAGGCAAGTTCCTGCCATGCGGGCAGGAAGTCGGCGAGCGCGTCGGCGGGAAGCGGCTCCATCTCCTCACGCAGGGCGGCGACACTGCGCCGGCGGATGCGACGCAGGACATCCCGGTCGCACCATTCGGTGCCTGCGGTGCCTGAGCGGAAACCACCGGAGACGACGCGTCCATCCACCTCGAGGCGTCGCAGTGCCTGCTCGGCGACGGAGATGCCGAGGCCGAAGGTGTCCGCGAGGTCCGCGGCGGTGAAGGGTCCGTGCGTTCGTGCGTGGCGCGCGACCAGGTCGCCCAGTGGATCCGCCGTGATCTCGAGGAAGGCATCGGGGATACCCGGCGGGAGCGCCACACCGAGGGCATCGCGCAGGCGCCCGGCATCCTCGATCGCGGCGAGGTGCTCACGCCCGGCGATGCGCGCGGTGACCGCTCGTCGCGAGTCGATGAGGTCCTCCACCCACGCCTCGTCGATCCCGCGAGCGGCGCGCGCCGGGGCGTCCAGCGGGCCGATGACGCGCAAGAGGTCGGCGAGATCCTCGGCATCACGCGGCGCCGGCTCCCACCGTCCGACGGAGCGAGTGACCTCCTCGATCGCATCGGCGTCGAGCAGGTCGCGCAGGGGAGTGGGACCGAGGAGCTGCCCGAGTAGGTCGGCGTCGAGAGTGAGAGCGGCGGAGCGGCGCTCGGCGAGGGGCGAGTCACCCTCGTAGAGGAATGCCGCGACATAGCCGAAGACAAGCGACTGGGCGAAGGGCGAGGGCTGGTCGGTGACGACATCGACGATCTTCACCCGCCCGTCGCGCACCTGGCTTAGGAGATCGCGCAGGGCTGGTACGTCGTACACATCGAGCACGCACTCGCGCACGGCCTCGAGCACGATGGGGAAGTCGGGATAGCGCGAGGCGACGGAGAGCAGGTGCTGCGAGCGCTGGCGCTGCTGCCACAGCGGGCTGCGCTTGCCCGGCATGCGGCGTGGGAGCAGGAGGGCGCGCGCGGCGCATTCGCGGAAGCGGCCCGCGAAGAGTGACGATCCGCCGACCTCGCGCTGCACGATCGCGTCAATGTCCTCGGGGTCGATGACGAGCAGGTCGGCAATCGACACGGACGTCTCGTCGAGGGTGTCGGGCAGTCGGATGACGATGCCGTCGTCGGAGTGCATCACCTGCGGCTCGATGCCGTGCTCCGCGAGCAGGCGCTGACCGATCGCCAGGGCCCAGGGAGCATGCACGCGCGCCCCGAACGGGGAGTGGATGGCCACGCGCCAGTCGCCGAGCTCGTCGCGGAATCGCTCGACGACGATGGTCCGGTCATCGGGCAGCCGCCCGGTGGCGGCGCGCTGCTCTTCGAGATAGGCCACCAGGTTGTCCATCGCCCAGGCGTCGAGGCCGGAGTCGGCGAGGTGGGCGCGCGTGGTCTCGGGGTCACGGGCAGTGCGGAGGAATTCGCCCACGGCACGGCCGAGCTCGATGGGCCGACCCACCGAGTCGCCGTGCCAGAAGGGCAGCTTGGCGGATTGCCCGGGTGCGGGAGAGACCCACACGCGATCGGGCGTGATCTCCTCGATCCGCCACGAGGTGGCACCCAGTGCGAAGACATCGCCCACGCGTGACTCGTAGACCATCTCCTCGTCGAGCTCGCCCACGCGCGAGGTCGTGCCGATGAGGTAGACGGCGTACAGGCCACGGTCGGGGATGGTGCCGCCGCTGGTGACGGCGAGGCGCTGGGCGCCGGGGCGCGCGGTGACCTCTCCAGTCACGCGGTCCCAGACGATCCGCGGCTTGAGCTCGGCGAAATCATCGCCCGGATAGCGGCCCGCGAGCATGTCGAGCACGGCGAGGTAGGCATCGCGCGGCAGGTCGCGGTAGGGGGCTGCTCGGCGTATGACGTCGTAGAGCTCCTCGACATCCCAGGTGTCCATCGCGACCATGGCGATGACCTGCTGCGCGAGGACGTCGAGCGGATTGGCGGGCACGCGCAGCGGCTCGATGGCGCCGGCGCGCATGCGCTCGACGACGACCGCCGCCTGGAGGAGATCGCCGCGGTACTTCGGGAAGACGACTCCACGGCTGATCGCGCCGACCTGGTGGCCGGCGCGGCCCACGCGCTGCAGTCCGCTCGCGACACTCGGCGGCGACTCGACCTGCACGACGAGATCGACCGCGCCCATGTCGATGCCGAGCTCGAGGGTGGAGGTGGCGACGACAGCAGGCAGTCGCGCGGCCTTGAGGTCCTCCTCGATGATCGCGCGCTGCTCGCGACTCACGGAGCCGTGATGGGCGCGCGCGAGCGGCAGGTCGAGTCCGCGCTCCTCGGCGACCTCATTGAGCCGACCGGTTAGCCGCTCGGCCAGTCCGCGGGAGTTGGCGAAGACGATGCTCGAGCGCTCCTGCGAGACGAGGTCGACGACGCGCTCCTCCACATGGGGCCAGATGGAGGTGCGTCGTGGGTCGGCGGCCGCGGAGCCGTCGATGTCCAGCTCCTCGCCCATGGCCGTCATGTCGGGTACGGGGACGACGATCGAGAGGTCCCAGGACTTCTCTGTGGGAGGGGCGACGATCGCGACGTCGCCCTGGGGGCGCAGGAAGCGCGCGACCTCCGCATGGGGCTCGACAGTGGCGGAGAGCCCGATGCGCTGGCCCGGGCCGCCGCGCAGGACGTCCAGTCGCTCGAGCGAGAGGGCAAGGTGTGCGCCGCGCTTGGTCCCGGCGAGGGCGTGAATCTCGTCGATGATCACGGTGCGCACGTCGCCGAGGATCGATCGCGCCTGCGAGGTGAGCAGCAGGAAGAGCGACTCGGGAGTGGTGATGAGGATGTCGGGCGGTGACGTCGTCATCCGGCGACGCTCGTCCGCGGGGGTGTCACCCGTGCGTACGCCGACGCGGATGTCCGGCACCGGCAGGTCGAGGCGCTGCGACTCGCGCTGGATGCCCGCGAGGGGGGCGCGCAGGTTGCGCTCGATGTCGACGGCCAGTGCCTTGAGCGGGGAGACGTAGAGGACCCGTGGTCCGATGACACTGCGCCGAGTGTCGAGTTGCGGGGCCGATTCGGCCGATTTCGGCCCCGCAACTCGACACTCGGGATCGGAGGCCAGGTCGTCGATGGCCGAGAGGAAGGCCGCGAGGGTCTTGCCCGAGCCCGTGGGGGCGACGACGAGGGTGTCGCGACCCGCGCGGATCGACTCCCAGGCGAGCGACTGCGCCGGGGTGGGGGCGGCGAAGGCCGCCTCGAACCAGCCCTGGGTCGCGGGGGAGAAGTCCGGCACCGGCCCATCCTGCCCCAGCGGGGGCCGGACGTCCCGCCCGCAGTTCGCCTCGGGAACGGGCCCCGTCACCACTCCGCGTGGTAGCTACGCCCGCCGCCGACCTTGACGTAGACGTCGAGGGTGCAGCCGTCGTCCTGGTCAGGTCCCCACTCCTCTGACGCCCCACCATTGATCTGGCACAGGACAGATCCACTGCCGCCCGACACGCTCACGGTGCCGCCGAGGGTGAGCGCCGCCGACTCCGGGTGGCGCACGTCCATCTTGTACGCCAGTCCGATGGCGAAGTCCGGATGCCTGCGGTAGCGGTGGCTGAGGAACTTCCACGACATGGAGCGCTCAAACTCGAAGAAGGCTCCCCCGGCAAGAAGATGCGTGCTCTTGTCGTAGTCGATGCGGAACTTCTGGTCGAAGCCGCCATGCCAGTAGTCGTACTCGAACATGAGGACGTCGAGGGACCCGCAACTCGTGGCGAGCCTGCCGGCAAACTCCAGCCCCGTGCGCTTGCCCATGGACATCGAGCCGTCCGTGATGGTGTCACTCATGGTGCCGCACGGGTTGCCGAAGGGCACCTTGTATTCCATCGAGAAGTCGAATCTCTCTACGTCGAAGGAGCCACCGACCATCTGCCAGTCCGACACACTGACGTCGCCCTTGAGGTAGAGGTCCGCGACATTCGCCGTCATCTTGAGGTCGCCCTTGAAGAGGCCCATGGGCAGGATGAAGTCCCCGTCGAACGAGACGTCCTGGCTTGTGGGGGTCACGTTGACCGACAGGAGCATGGTCTTGAACGTCGTGCCGCCAATCACCAGGTTGTTGACTCCGACCTCGCCGCGGGCATAGGGCTGCTGGTCCTCGTCCACGCCGACGGCCAGGTCGAGATGGACCGTGCCCTCGCCGAGTGCCGCGTTGAAGGAGAGCGAGGCACCCATGGGAAGTGCGTAATCGCCGATCGTGCAGCCCTTGGGGGCGACGTTGATGGAGAACTGGGTGGCCTTGAGGGCGCCCTTAGCGATCGACACGGCGCTGCCGGTGTCGCCGGCATTGAAGTCGAAGCCGAAGCAACTGTTGAGCGGCGGGTAGCTCACCTGCAGCTCCATGTCGCCCTTGATCCAGGCGGTGCCCGTGATCAGCGGATCATTGGCGGGGCCCGGGCTCTTGGAGGGGTCGAAGTACATCGTGGCGCCGACACCGATGGCCGGCTTGCCATTGATGATGGCGATCTGGCCGGTGATCGACCACAGGTGCGCGCCCTTGATCCCGAAGGCGTCGTCCCAGAGGTAGGCGTAGCCGCGCTCAGGGTGCGGCAGCGGCGCCTTGACGCCGTCGATGGTGCCGGTCTGGTCAGTGATGTTGACGGTGTCGATCTCGAGCGTCGAATTCGGGCTGGTGTTGCTGACCAGCATCCGCAGCACCGACATGGTGGAGCCGGGCGTGAAGGGGACGGTGACCTTGGTCCACTTCGAGGTCGCGGTGAACCAGGTGGATGCGGCCTGGGTGCCGCCGCTCGTCGCGCCGAGTTCGATATAGCCGGTGGTGGGAGTCCCGCTCGCGGAGCGAACCCACGCCGTCATGAACTGCTGCGCGCCGGCGGTGTAGGTGGCCTGGCTGTCGTAGTACGCCGCTGCGGTGCCACTGCCATCGTTGGTCAGGCTGAGGTAGCCGGTACCTTGCTGCGCCGAGGCGCCGTCGTTGACGATCGTCTGGACGGCGGTGCTTCCCCAGCCCGTCACCTGCCAGTCGTTGAGCTGCACGCTCACGTCGTCGACGTCGAGAGTCGCTCCGGAATTGTCGGTGATGTGGACCCGGGCCGAGGAGAAGATATGGCCGGAGTTCTTGATGGCCAGTCGC
>VGBQ01000049.1 GCA_016870425.1 Actinomycetota bacterium
AGCCGCCACGAGGGCGTCGAGATCCAGCTCGAGGGCGCATGCGCGGGGCGGGAGGGAGTAGGCAGCGACGACGCGCGGATGGAGCTCTCCGGCAAAGCCGATGATGCGACCGCCAGCAACGAGGGCTGCTGTGCGTCCCGGATGGAAAGGGCCGTCCGTCGCCGCGCGTATTGCCAACTCGACACCGAGCGTGCTCGCGACTGCCGATGCAATGTCGATGGCATCCGCCCACGTGGCCTCGCGACCGGCACCCCACCATCCGCGGGGCTCGCGCGCACCCACGAGCACTGCGGCGAGGTGGTGCGGCTGCACGGGGAGGAGTGCCTCAATGGCGCTGAGTTCGGCGTCTGTCGGACGACCCTCGACACCTGGTCGCGGAGGGTCGGCGACCCCGCCCGGATCCGGGCCGTCGTTCAGAAAGAAGACGCGGCCGATCTCGCCCAGGGCGACGTCATCCATGCCCCGGGAGAGGTTGCGTCGCGCAGCCTGGAGGAGTCCGGGCAGCAGTGACGTGCGCAGGAAGGGCTGCTCCTCGGACAGGGGGTTGGCCAGTCGCGGCGCGCGGCGCCGAGGGTCCTGCGCGGGCAGCAGCAGGCCATCGAGGTCAGCCGCTCCCATGAAGGGATAGGTGAGCACGTCGACAACCCCGGCCCCGGCGAGCGCGAGGCCGGCCCGACGGCGCAGGCGCTGGTCGCGCGTGAGCCCGTAGCCCGCGGGCGCCAGCGGAAGCCGAGCAGGGATGCGGTCGTAGCCCACGAGGCGCACGACCTCCTCCACCAGGTCCGCGGGATCGGTCAAGTCGGGGCGCCACGGCGGCGAGGTGACCTCGAGGTGAGCCTCCCCCGCGACGGTGCATCCGACCTGCTCGAGGTGACGGAGGGTCACATCGCGGTCGATCGGCATGCCCGCCGTGCGCTGCGGGAGATCGGCATCCATAGCGATGATGGTCGGCGAGTACGGCGCCTCCCATGCGGTCATACCGGCATAGATGCCGCCTCCGTACTCGAGAAGGAGTTGAGTCGCGCGCGCAGAGGCATAGGGAGCCAGGACGCGGTCGACGCCGCGCTCGAAACGACGCGAGGCCTCCGATGAGAGGCGATGACGCCGGGCCGTGCGCGCGACAGGCTCAGGCACGAAGCGGGCGGCCTCCAGGACGAGGTCCGTCGAGTCGTCATCGATCTCGGTGTGGAGCCCGCCCATGGTGCCCGCGAGGCCGATCACGCCGGAATCGTCACGGATAACGACGTCCGTGGCGTCGAGCACGCGTACCACGTGATCGAGGGTCTCCAGCGACGGCGCCGGCTCACCGGCGCGCGAGGCGCGCACGGCGCCGTGCAACTTTGCGCCATCGAATGCGTGGAGTGGCTGTCCGAGCTCGAGCATCACGTAGTTGGTGACGTCGACGGCGAGCGACACAGGTCGCATGCCGCACGCCACCAGCCTGCGACTCATCCACTCGGGGGTCGGCGCCTGGGGGTCAAAGCCGACGATCCGCCGGAGGGTGAAGAGGTCGCACATCTGCGGGTCGTTGACGCCGCACGGCCAGGGCGCGACGTCCGATGCCGGTGCGGGGAGGTCAACCAGCAGTTGACCTGGATCGTCGAAGGGCACTTCGAAGGCCGTCGCCACCTCGCGCGCGATGCCGCGCACGGAGAGCGCGTAACCCCGGTCGGGCGTGACGGCGATGTCGAGGATCTCCTCGCCTAGGCCGAGCATGGCGCCCGCGTCGTCGCCCACGGTGCCAGAGCCGAGCACCATGATGCCGTCATGGTCCTCGCCGAGCCCGAGCTCGCGCTGGGAGCAGATCATGCCGTCGGACACATGGCCGTAGGTCTCGCGCGCGGTGATGCGGAAGTCCCCGGGGAGCACTGCTCCGGGCAGCGCCACGACCACGTGGTCACCCACGACGAAATTGCGCGCTCCGCAGACGATCCCGCGCACTCCGCCGTGCGCATCGCCCACGTCAACCTGACACCAGCGGATCGGCTTCTTGAAGTCCGTGAGCTCCTCGATGGCCTCGACTCTGCCCACAACGAGAGGGCCGGACACATCGGCGCCCGACGTCTCGACGGATTCGACCTCGAGTCCCGCCGCGATCAGTCGCTCGGCAACGGCACGGCCGTCTATCTCGGCTGGGAGGTCGACCATCTCACGCAGCCACTCCATGGGGACGCGCATCAGACCTCCACCCCGAAGGCCCTGCTGAAGCGCACGTCTGCCTCGACCATGTCGCGCATGTCGGTCACGCCGTGACGGAACATCAGCGTCCGCTCGACTCCCATGCCGAAGGCGAATCCCGAGTAGCGGTCGGTGTCGATGCCTGCGGCGCGCAGCACCCGCGGGTTGACCATGCCGCAGCCACCCCATTCGATCCAGCCTTCGCTGGAGCACGTGCGGCATGGGGCCTCAGGATTGCCCACTGATGCGCCGCGGCAGACGAAGCACTGAAGGTCGAGCTCGGCGCTGGGCTCGGTAAAGGGGAAGTACGACGGCCGGAGGCGGATCTGCACGCCTTCGCCGAACATCGACGCCGCGAGGTGCTCAAGGGTGCCCTTGAGGTGCGCCATGGTGATGCCCTCGTCGATGGCGAGGCCCTCGATCTGGTGGAAGACGGGGGTGTGGGTGGCATCCAGCTCGTCAGTGCGGAAGACACGGCCTGGCGCGACGACGTAGATGGGCAGATCGCGCTCGAGCATGGCACGCAGCTGAATGGGGGACGTCTGTGTTCTCAAGACAACGCCGCTGCTCTCGCTACCGACGAAGAATGTGTCCTGCATGGTCCGGGCCGGATGGTCGGGTGGGACGTTGAGCGCGTCAAAGTTGAACCACTCAGCTTCAGCCTCGGGACCCTCCGCTACCTCGTAGCCCATGGCGATGAAGACCTCGGACATGCGCTCCATGAGTGTCGTCAGCGGATGCCGGGCTCCACGTAGCGTGCGGCTGGCGGGCAAAGTGACATCAACCGATTCTTCGACGAGCACGCGGGCATCCCGCTCTGCCTCGAGTTCGGCGAGGCGCACATCAAGAGCCTCACGGACCGCCTGACGGGCAGCGCCCACACGCTTACCCGCCTCGGCCTTGGCGGCTGGTGGCAGTGCCCCGATTTCGCGATTCGCCAGCGAGAGAGGAGACCGATCCCCGGCATGAGTCAGCCGCGCAGACTTGAGTGAATCGAGATCGCCAGCACCTGCGATCGCCGCGAGGGCCGCGGTGACCATCGCATCGACGGCCTCGGGCTCAAGCGTGGAGACGGAGACCGGGTCGTAGGGGTTGTTGGGGGCGGACATCTACTCGCCCACGAGGCGGCGTACAAGCAATTCGACGTTGTCGTCGACGGCGAGCGTGCCGTCAAGGCGCACCTCAGGGTGCTCGGGCGGCTCGTACTCCTGGCCTATTCCGGTCATATTCGGCAACGTGCCCGACTGGGCCTTGGCGTAGAGGCCCTTGGGGTCACGGCTCGCACACATCTCAACGGGGGTGTCGACAAAGACCTCGAGGAAATCGCCGCCGTCGAAGATCTCGCGGGCCGCGCGCCGATCTGCGCGGAACGGCGAGATCAGGGCCACGATGACGACGAGACCCGCATCGAGCATGAGCTTTGCGGCCTCGGCCACGCGCCGAACATTCTCTGCTCGATCCTCCGGAGTGAAGCCAAGGTCCTTGTTTATGCCCGTGCGGACGTTGTCGCCGTCGAGTACAAAGGTGTGCATGCCCAGCGCGAAGAGACGGCGCTCGAGAGCATCAGCGACCGTGGACTTGCCCGACCCGGACAGACCCGTCAGCCAGACCACGCGCGGTGTCTGATGCTTGAGGCGAGCGCGTGCCGCACGATCCACCTCATAGGAATGGGGAACGACGTTGAGCGAGCGACGCAGCGCGTGGGTCACCATCCCCGCTGCCACGGTGTCCGCAGTGACGCGATCGATGAGCAGGAAGCCCCCGGTATCCCGGCACTGGGAGTAGGTATCCATCGGGATGGGGGTATCAGTCGCGATCTCCACCCGGCCGATGTCGTTCATGTCCAACACGCGCGCCGCGAGCTTCTGCCCGGAGACGACGTCGAGCCGGTGACGGACGACCGTCACGGTCGCCGGGACCACCTGCGGGCCTGCCGCGAGCAGGTAGGAGCGTCCGTGCATGAGAGGCTCCTCACCCACCCAGACGACATCCGCCGCGAATCGATCGGCGGGCTGTGGCCAGGCCGTGTCGCCCGCGTCGGTGACACCGTCCGCGGCCAGAAGGTCTCCGCGTGTCACGTCAACCTCACGATCCAGGGTGATCGTGACGGCATCGCCGGACCGTGCCTCGGCGAGATCGCCGTGGAATCCGACGATGCGATCGATGACGGCACCCTGGCCAGAGTCAGCGACGACAACCTTGTCGCCCGGGCGCACCGTGCCAGCTGCCACGGTGCCCGCATACCCGCGGAAATTACCCTCGGCGCGAGCGATGAATTGCACGGGAAGGCGGAAGGGCGTGGCGTGATCTGTCAGCGGCGGAGTCCACTCCTGCAGCGCTAGGAGGAGCGAGGGGCCATGCCACCAGGGCATGTGCGTGGTAGGGGCGGTGACGTTGTCACCGGCTACTGCGCTCACCGGGATCGTCATGACCTCGTCGATGCCGAGACGCGCAGCCGCAGCCTTGACCTGGCCGGAGATCTCCTCGAATGTCGCATGCTCGTAGCCGATGAGATCCATCTTGTTGACGGCGATCACGATGCTGGACACGCCCATCAGCGCGCACACGGTGAGGTGACGGAAGGTCTGCGGACGGACGCCGCGAGCGGCATCCACCAGGAGGACGGCGACATCGGCGTTGGAGGCGGCCACCGCCATGTTGCGGGTGTACTGCTCGTGGCCGGGTGCGTCAGCGATGATCACGCGTCGACCGCTCGGGAGGTACATGTGGCGGTACGCCACATCGATGGTGATGCCCTGCTCGCGCTCGGCCTCCAGGCCGTCGGTGAGAAGCGAAAAGTCGATCTCACCGACGGGAATAGTCGAGCCGCCCCGTCTGGTCTGGCGAGCGTATTCGAGTTGGTCCTCGGGGATTGAGCCCGTCTCGGCGAGAAGTCGTCCGATAAGCGTTGACTTGCCATCATCCACGGAGCCACACGTCACTAGTCGCACCACGGGCGTGACGTCGATCCCTGACGAGCGTTCGAGTAGTGCGGTCATCAGAAGTAGCCCTCCGCCTTCTTCGCCTCCATCGAGCCGCTGCCCTCACCGTCGATGAGTCGCCCCGCACGCTCCGACACATTGCTGTCGAGCATCTCCGCGATCAGGGTGTCGAGGTCCGCAGCCGTGGACTCGACGGCGCCGGACAGCGGGTAGCAGCCCAGCGTGCGAAAGCGCACACTACGCATCTGTGGCTCCTCGCCGTCGCGCAGAGGGAAACGGTCGTCATCGACCATGATCCACGTGCCCTCGCGCTGGACCACGGGTCGAGGCCGCGCGTAGTAGAGGTCGGGGATGGGGATGTTCTCGCGGCGGATGTAGCGCCATATATCGAACTCGGTCCAATTGCTGATGGGGAATGCACGCATCGTCTGGCCCTCGGCCAGCATCGTGTTGGCCGTGCGCCAGAACTCCGGGCGCTGCTTGCGCGGGTCCCAACGGTGGCCGGGCTCGCGCAGGGAGAAGATCCGCTCCTTGGCGCGGGACTTCTCCTCGTCTCGGCGTGCGCCTCCAATGGCGCAATCCGCCTGGAGCTCGTCGAGCCCCTGGCGCAATGCGACCGTCTTCATGATCCGGGTGTACTCGTGAGTGCCGTGCGTGAAGGGCGTCACGCCCTGCGCGACAGCCTCGAGGTTGGTTTGCACCCTGAGATCAAGTTGGAGTTCTTCGCGCATGCGCTCGCGGAACTCGATCATCTCCCGGAACTTCCAGGTGGTGTCGATGTGCATCACCTTGAAGGGAATCGGCGCGGGGGCAAACGCCTTGCGAGCGAGGTGCAGGAGCACCGAGGAGTCCTTGCCGATGGAGTAGAGCAGGACCGGTCGTCGAAAGGCCCCCGCCACTTCGCGGTAGACGTGGATGGCTTCGGCCTCGAGGGCATCGAGCACGTCGTCCTCGGACACCGTCGCGGGGGCAGCGGAGGTCACGATCACCTTCCTGGGTCGCCCGCGGTCCACGCGGGTCGTCGAGCCCTCCACGCTACCCGCGGAGGGCAGGATCGGCGAAACCGCCTCAGGCCTCGCTCATCACGTCGACCATGGCCCCCGAAGCGGCCTCCTTCTCGGCCCGACGGCGTGCTACGAGCGCCTGGGCCGCCGCGATCACTGCGGGATCGAGAGGGGCGTTGTCCACGCGCGAGCGTGGATTGCACGCGCGGATGTACGCACCCAGCTCGGGTCCGGATTCCCAGGAGGTGATGAGGCAGTAGCGCGGCTCATCGCCGGTGTGCCACACAGCGTGCCAGAGACGCTGGGTGTCGATGATGACCTGCGCTCCCGCAGGCAGCGGGATGCGGGTCTCCGTCGACGGGTCATCCTTGTCCTCGCGCAGGATCATGTAGGAGTCGGGATTGTCCGTGAGGTTGAAAAAGCCCCGGACGATCCAGCCCGTGCCTTCAGGGTTGAGGCGGTTGTTGTCGTCCTGATGAAGATTCCAGATGGAGTCGGCGTACTCATTCGGCTTCAACTCGATCACGCGGCATCGGCCGATGTTGGCACCCGGCTCCTCCGCCCGAGCTTTCAGGCGCGGGGCGCGCTCGACATTGGCCTCGACCCAGACGCCATCCTTGTCGGTCTTGGGCGGGTTGTGGTGCCAGAAGCCATTGCACTCCAGGTCGCCATAGGCCGATGCCAGCGGAGCGAAGCGGGTGTCCCCCGAGGACTTCCAATCGACGAACTCGATGTCGAACCACTCCTGAGGGTCCTGTGACTGGTCGTAGGACTCGAGGACGACGTAGCCGGTCTCCTCCAGCTCCGGCAGCTTGACGTAGTTCATGCGACACCTCTCCATGCGAATCGGTCCGAAGCGACTCGGACCGGGTGACCCCGGTCCGGAGCCTCCTCATTCTCCCCCAGGGCAGACGGGATCGCTGTCAGGGCACGCGGATGTCACGTGCGTCACTCCCCCGCACCGGGGGCCCGGACCTGGATCAGGCTTCGGACATCACCGTGGTCGGGTCGTAGCCGTAGTGGGCTGTACGGGCGTCGCGCCGGGCCTGCGCCTGCGCCTCCTGCTCGGCCGCACATGTGGGATCGAGTTCAGGGACTTCCACGTCATCGATCGGGTCATTCTCGAAGATCCACTTCTCGAGCTCCGGTCCCGACTCGTAGGAGGTGATGAGGCAGTAGCGCGGCTCGTCACCGGTATGCCACACCGAGTGCCACATCCGCTCCGAGTCGACGATGACGCGCGCCCCTGCCGGGAGCGCGATGCGCGTCTCCGTCGAGGGATCCTTCACGTCCTCGCGCAGCACCATGTAGGACTCGCCGTCGTCCGTGAGGTTGCGGAAGGATCTGACGACCCACCCACCCTCGTCATTGAGGCGGTTGTTGTCGTCGAGGTGGCTGTTGTAGAGAGCATCCGCGTAGGAGTTGGGCTGCAACTCGATGATGCGCACGCGGCCAACGTTGGCACCGGGCACTTTCGCCGCAGCGGCAATCGTCGGTGCGACATCGACCTGCGAGTCGATCCAGATGCCGTCCTTATCGGGCTTAGGCGGATCGAAGTGCCAGAACGCATTGCATTCGATGTCGCCGTAGGCAGAGGCCAACGGCGCAAAGCGCGTGTCTCCCGAGGACTTCCAATCGACGTACTCGAGGCTCCTCCACTCCTCGGGCTCGATCACGACGTTGTCGCGCGAGAGCACGACAAAGCCCTTCTTCTCGAGAATGGGCATCCGATAGTGGGACATACGCCGATGGGACATGGAGGTCTCCTCTCGTCACGCGACATCCCCAGTGTCGCGTGCGCGAGGTCCCGGGCTAGAGCCTGGAAAGGCCCGAGGAGCCGGGACTTTGGTCCCTTCCCGCGGCCCGCGCCTGGTCCGTCGCGTAGAGGCAGATCGCGGCAGCGGCGGCGAGGTTGAGACTCTCCGCCTCGCCGGACATGGGGATACGCAGGACCCCGGTCGCCTCCTTCTGCCATACGGCGTCGACCCCCTGGGCCTCGCTGCCGAACACCCACGCGATCGGTCCGCGCAAGAGGTCCTGGCGGTCACCAAGGCCATCTCGGGCATGGGCATCGGCCAGGACGATCCCGATGCCTGCGGCACGGCAGGCCGCGACGATCTCGCCTGGCTGGGCTCCCGTGGCGATGGGTAGATGGAAGAGCGAGCCTGCCGTCGAGCGCACGCACTTGCCGTTGTGCGGATCCACCGACCCGGACGTGAGAATGACTGCTCCGGCACCCATGGCATCGGCGGAGCGGATGATCGTGCCGGCATTGCCGGGATCACCGACTCGATCGAGCACGACGAGCAGAGGGATCCGCGCGCCGTCGCAGCCCGACAGGGGCGGCTTGGCCGGCCCGCCGGGCCCGATCGCTGCTGCCACGACCTCGGCAAGGTCACGGCCCACGAGTGGGCATACGCCGATGAGCCCCTGGGGCTGCCGGGTCTCCGACATCGCGGCGATGACGTCGTCCGTGGCCGTGACGACGCGGGCCCCTCGCTCCCGAGCGACGTCGACGATGTCCCCGTGGCGCGCGAGGGCGGCCTCGGAGACGAAGAGTTCCTCGATGCCTGCGTTCAAAGCCTCGCGCACGGCTTGGGGCCCTTCCACGACGAAGGCACCGCGCTCGGCGCGGTGCCTTCGGTCGTGCAGATGCCTGATCTCGGTGACGCGCGCGGAGCGCGTCGACGTCACGTCAGGGGGCATTGAGCGATCAAGCCGCCGATGCCGGGAGAGATGCTCGTGCGAGCTCCACCAGGGCGTCGAAGGCCTGGGGATCGCTCACGGCGATCTCCGCGAGCATGCGCCTATCGACCTGCACATCAGCGGCCTTGAGGCCCTGAATGAAGCGGTTGTAGGTCATCCCCCTGGCGCGGACAGCAGCATTGATGCGCTGGATCCACAGACGCCGGAAGTCTCCCTTGCGGTCCTTGCGGTCGTTGTAGGCGTAGACAAGGGAGTGAGTGACCTGCTCCTTGGCTTTGCGGTAGAGCCGCGAGCGCTGGCCACGGTAGCCACTCGCCTGCTCCAGGACCTCACGGCGCTTCTTGTGGGCGTTGACCGCCCTCTTCACGCGTGCCATGTCGGATCTCCTTCGAAGGTGTGCGGGTCACTTGGCCAGAAGGCGCTTGACCTTCTTGACATCGGCGGGCTTGACGGTCTCATCGGCCATGAGTCGGCGGGTACGACGGCTGGACTTGCCCTCCATGAGGTGGCGGCGGTTGGCCTGCTCGTGCGTGATCTTGCCCGAGCCGGTGACCTTGAATCTCTTCTTGGCACCGCTGTGGGTCTTCTGCTTGGGCATTGCTGTCCTCTCGGTTGGGGTGGTCTCCCGCAGGGCGGGTCGTACTCTCCTAGGCCTCGGCGACGGCCGCTTCGACCTCGGAACCCTCGGCGCGCGGGTCGGAAACCCGTGCCTGGGCTGACTTGGTGCGGTGCGGCGCGAGAACCATGATCATGTTGCGGCCATCCTGCTTGGGGGTGGCCTCCACGAATCCGAGATCCTGCACATCCTCCGCGAGCTTGGCGAGTAGGCGTAGCCCCAGCTCGGGGCGGGACTGCTCTCGACCGCGGAACATGATCGTGATCTTGACCTTGTCGCCCGCCTTGAGGAACCTCACGACGTGACCCTTCTTGGTGTCGTAGTCGTGCTGGTCGATCTTGGGGCGGAGCTTCATCTCCTTGATGACGGTGTGCGCCTGGTTCTTGCGTGCTTCGCGCAACTTGACCGCGGCTTCGTACTTGAACTTGCCGTAGTCCATGAGCTTGCACACGGGCGGCTTCGCCATCGGTGCGACCTCGACGAGATCGAGATCTGAGTCCTGGGCCAGTCGGAGGGCATCTTCGATGCGCACGATGCCGACCTGCTCGCCCTGGGGACCGACGAGTCGCACCTCGGGGACGCGGATCCGGTCGTTGATCCTTGGTTCGACGCTGATGGCGCCTCCTCGACGTCACTCGCCGATGACCGTCATCGGCGCTGCTCTCGAGGGGGGCCCTCGACGCGAGGGCTCGGCACAACAGGCCCATGGCGGGCCGTCATGACCTGACACCCGGGGGCGGCAGGTGGGAACCGAGTTCCACTTCGCGGGCTGCACGGAGCAGCCGAACGCCATCAGGGTACCAGCCCGCGAGGCGTGCTCCTCCCGCGGATCTCACGCCACCCCTGGCAGGCTGTGCGGGTGACCGAGTACCCGGACGAGCCCCACGCGGGTGGTAGCCCCGCCCGAGACCTCGCTGAGGTGCCCGCCGTCGAGGTGGTCTCAACGCTCGCAGTGCACCTGATGACGGCAGCGGCGATCCGCTGTGGGCTCGGTGATGGGCCCGATGCGTTGGAGGAGATTGACCTGGCCGAGGCCCGGATCCTCATCACGGCCCTCGCGGGTCTCATCAACGCTGCCGCCCCCGACCTCGGCGCGCAGCACGCGGCTCCACTGCGTGATGGCCTCGCCGCGCTGCAGCGTGCCTTCCGCGACGTCTCGCCCGTGCCCGATCCCCCCGGCGAGGGCCCTGGCGAACGGCTCTCGCTCCGACGGTGATCCCGCGCGGCGACTTAAGTCTCGGGCGTGATCCCGCGGGCCAGTTCGCGCAGGAGTTCCCCATCGATGGCAAAGCGCACGGGGCCGGCAATGTCGACGAGTACGCCGTCCGCCCCCTCCCCCAGAGCGGCAGCGGCAACGTCGCGGGATGTCACCGGCACCGGCCGAGCGACCGGATCCCAGCGGGCGAGCGACTCGAGACCCGTGAAGGCGAGAAGCCCACGCCGCCCATCGGCCTGGACCAGGGTCACGCTGGCCATGTGACTGGACTTGTCAGCCCCAGTCTCGGCATCTGCTTCGTCCAGCACGGCGACGATCGGCACGAGCAGTCGCACACCGGAGCGCAGGAGGGCTTCCACGTCAGCCGGGTCCGCATACGCCGACTCCCAGCGAGGATCGGCCCCACCGTCGTCGCCTGCGAACGCTTCCGGCGTCTCGATGCTGCGGCCGCCCCCCTGCACGGCGCGCGACAACGGCCCTGTCGCAGGCGTCTCACTCACAGTCGGCTGGCGTGGATGGCCGTGACGAGAATGCCCCTCGCCCCGAGGTCGTAGAGGTCGTCCATGACCTGGTGCACCTCGCGGCGCGGAACCATCGCCCGCACCGCGACCCATGCCGGGTCGTGCAGCGACGAGATAGTGGGCGACTCGAAGCCGGGGGTGATGGTGCACGCGGCATCGACCTGATCCGCGCGGATGTCATAGTCGACCAGCACGTAGGAGCGCGCGACCATGACGCCGTGCAGCCGGCGCACGAATGTGTCGACGGCGGGATCGGCAGATGCTCCGCGGCGCCGAACAACGAGGGCCTCGCTCACGAGGATCGGATCACCGAGGATCTCCAGGCCCGCTTGCCTCAGCGTGGTGCCCGTTGCGACGACATCCGCGACGGCATCCGCGACGCCGAGTCGGACGGCGTTCTCCACCGCGCCATCGAGGCGCACGATGCGCGCTTGGATGCCGGTCCGCGACAGGTAGGCCGCGAGCACGCCCGGGTAGGAAGTGGCGATACGACGCCCAGCCAGGTCGTCCACGCGCGCAGCCACGCCCGCCGGGGCAGCGAGCCGGAAGGTGGAGCCGCCGAATCCGAGAGTCGTCAGCTCCTCGGCGTCCGCACCGGAGTCCAGGAGCATGTCGCGACCGGTGATGCCTACGTCGAGGGTGCCCTCTCCGACGTAGACCGCGATGTCCTTGGGACGGAGGAAGAAGAACTCGACGTCGTTGTCCGGGTCCTGAACGACGAGCTCGCGTGCGGCGGATGAATGGAGATAGCCGGCCTCGCGCAGCATCTCGCGGGCTGGTTCGGCAAGCTGCCCCTTGTTGGGCAGGGCGACGCGCAGCATGTCAGAGCCGCTCGTAGACGTCGTGCAGGGAAACGCCGGACGCAATCATGAGCACCTGCGCGTGGTAGAGAAGTTGAGCGATCTCCTCAGCGGCACGCTCCCGGCCTTCGTGCTCGGCAGCCATCCAGGCCTCCGCGGCCTCCTCGACGACCTTCTTGCCGATCGAGTGCACGCCTTCGTCCAGGAGACGCCGCGTGTTGCCTGCGCCATCGAACGCCGCCTTCTCCTGGAGCTCGGCGTACAACTCGTCGAAGGTCTTCATGCGCCCAGCCTACGGCGTGCGCACGCGACGCAGCAGCAACGCCGTCACGATCGCGGCCTCAGCGGCCTCGCGTCCCTTGTCCTCGCGGGAGCCCGGCAGTCCTGCGCGGTCGAGCGCCTGCTCCTCGTCGTCACAGGTGAGGAGCCCGAACCCGACCGGCACACCCGTGTCGAGGGCGACCCGGGTGAGGCCCGATGTCGCTGCTTCGCAGACGTAGTCGAAGTGCGGCGTACCTCCCCGGATCACGACGCCGAGCGCGACAACCGCTTCGGCTCCCGAGCGGGCGCACGCGGCAGCGACCACAGGGAGTTCGAAGGCCCCGGGCACACGTCGCGTCGTCCAGGCGCAGCCCGCCTCCTGGAGGGCGGCTTCTGCACCCGCGAGGAGTCCGGACATGACCTGCTCGTGCCATGAGGCGGCGACGATCTCGACCCGCATGTCCTGAGCGCCGGCGGTGCTCATCCGCGCTGCTCCCGCCCCGCTCATGGCGTCCTCCCGGCATCGGACTCGTCATAGTCGTGGCCCATGCGAGCGGCCTTGGTCGCCAGGTAGCGCGCATTGTGCTCATTGGGGGCGACGACGAGCGGGACGCGCTCGGCGATGGAAAGCCCGTAGCCTTCCAGTCCCGCGCGCTTTGCGGGGTTGTTGCTCAGGAGCCGCATGGACCGCACTCCCAGATCGGTGAGGATCTGCGCACCGATGCCGTAGTCGCGGGCGTCCGCGGGCAGACCGAGGTCGAGATTGGCATCCACCGTGTCGCGGCCGGAGTCCTGGAGCTGGTATGCCTGCAGCTTGTGCATCAGGCCGATTCCTCGCCCTTCGTGGCCGCGCAGGTAGAGGATCACGCCCCTACCCTCCTCGGCGACAGCAGCCATTGCAGCCTGGAGTTGCGGTCCGCAATCGCATCGCAGGGACCCGAGGATGTCACCGGTCAAGCACTCGGAGTGCACGCGGACCAGCACGTGCTCACCATCTCCGATGTCCCCCGCCACGAGTGCAACGTGCTCGATGCCGTCGAGACGATTGAGGTAGTCGACCGCTCGGAATACGCCGAAGTCTGTCGAGAGGTCCGCCTCCGCTCCGCGCTCGACGTGTCTCTCGCCGCGTCGACGGTGCGCGATGAGTTCGCTGATGGTCACGCAGGCGAGGTCGTGCTCCGCAGCGAAGGCCCGGGACTGCTCCGGGCTGAGCATCATCCCGTCGCGCGACGCCAATTCGACGCGCAAGGCCACGGGGGTTTGACCGGCGAGGCGGGCCAGGTCCACCGCGGCCTCGGCTCGTCCAGGCCGACGCAGGATCCCGCCTGAGACTGCCCGCACGGGTGCGACGTGACCGGGGCGCACCAGGTCGATGGGGCGGGTGTCCGGATCGGCGAGGAGGCGCAGAGCGAGTGCCCGGTCCTCAGCGCTAACCCCTCCCCGCGTGGAATCTCGCGCATCGATCGTCACGGCCTCCGCCGACGGGCGTCCGTCGGCCGCGAGCGCCATCGGAGGCACCTCGAGGCGGTCGAGCACCTCACTCGCTGCAGCAGCCCGCTCACATCCGGAACCATGCTGACCGAGGAAGGCCAGGAGGGAGGCGTCGGCCCGGGATCCCGCGATGACCAGG
>VGBQ01000050.1 GCA_016870425.1 Actinomycetota bacterium
AGGCGGAGAAGGCATGCGCCTTGACCTGGACGGCCACGGAGATCTCGCCTTGGCCCAGGACCTTCACGGGCTGGCCCTTGCGTACGGCTCCAGCAGCCACCAGGTCAGCGACGGACACCGCGCCTCCCTGGGGAAAGAGCTTGCCGAGAGACGCAACGTTGACCACCTGGTAGGTGACCGTATTCGGGTTAGTGAAGCCCTTCAGCTTGGGCAGACGCATGTGCAGGGGCATCTGGCCGCCCTCGAACCGCGCAGGGACCTGATTGCGTGCCCGTGTGCCCTTGGTACCGCGACCGGAGGTCTTGCCCTTCGAAGCCTCACCGCGACCCTTGCGGGTCTTCGGCGTCTTGGCTCCCGGGGCGGGACGAAGATGATGAACCTTCAGAGCCATGTCACTCGACCTCCTCGACTGAGACGAGATGGGAGACCGTGGCGATCATGCCTCGGATCTCAGGGCGGTCTTCCTTGACGACAGTGTCACCGATGCGCTTGAGCCCCAGCGAGCGCAGGGTTTCGCGCTGGCTGTGGGTGCCACCGATGGGTGACTTCCGCTGAGTCACCTGGAGACGGACGCTCACGACGCACCTGCCGCTCGGGCACGAAGGAGCGCGGCGGGGGCAACGTCCTCGAGGGGCAGACCGCGGCGGGCAGCGACCTCCTCAGGGCGCTCAAGATTGCGCAGCGCCTGCACCGTCGCATGCACGATGTTGATGGCGTTGTCGGAGCCGAGGGACTTGGACAGGATGTCGTGGATGCCCGCGCACTCCAGAACGGCGCGTACGGGACCGCCAGCGATGACGCCGGTGCCGGGAGCCGCAGGGCGCAGCAGGACGACGCCTGCGGCCGCCTCGCCCGTCACGGGGTGCGGGATGGTGCCCTGGATGCGAGGCACCTTGAAGAAGTGCTTCTTGGCCTCCTCGACGCCCTTGGCGATCGCCGCGGGCACCTCCTTGGCCTTGCCGTAGCCCACGCCCACGGTGCCATCGCCGTCACCAACGACGACTAGCGCCGTGAAGCTGAAGCGACGGCCACCCTTGACGACCTTCGCGACGCGGTTGATGGTCACCACGCGCTCGAGGAAGGCGGACTTCTCCTCGCGGGGTCCGCGGTCGCGTCGCTCACGGCGATCGCGTCCGCCCCCGGAGTTAGCGGGGCCGGTTCCCCGGCGGTCCATTGTCGACATGCCTCAACCTCTCCTGACCGTCAGAACTCGAGGCCGCCCTCGCGGGCGCCCTCCGCGAGGGCCGCGATGCGGCCGTGGAACATGTTGCCTCCGCGGTCAAAGACCACGGTCTCAACGCCCGCCTGCTTGGCACGGGTAGCGACAAGCTCGCCGACCCTGCGGGCCTGAGCCGTCTTGTCGGAGCCGGAGGAACGGACGTCGGCTTCCATGGAGGATGCCGATGCCAGCGTGCGGCCGGCGCCGTCGTCGATGACCTGGGCCACAACGTGACGTGCCGAGCGAGTGACGACCAAGCGGGGGCGCTGGGCGCTGCCACTGATCTTCTTGCGCACACGGACGTGTCGCCTGGCACGCGCGGTGCGCTTCGGGTTGCCCGAGCCGATCTTCGGGGCGATAGAGCTCACTTCTTGCCCGCCTTTCCGGCCTTGCGCCTGACGACTTCACCCTCATAGCGCACGCCCTTGCCCTTGAAGGGTTCCGGCTTGCGCAGCTTGCGGATATTCGCGGCGACCTCGCCAACCTGCTGCTTGTCGATGCCCATGACCTTGAGCTTGGTGGGCGATTCGACCGCAAAACTGATGCCCTCGGGAGCAGGGAAGACGATGGGGTGGCTGTAGCCCAGAGCGAACTCCAGGTCCTGCCCCTTGGCCTGGACTCGGTAGCCCGTGCCGACGATCTCCAGGCCCTTCTCGTAGCCCTGGGTGACTCCGACCACCATGTTGGCGATCAGTGTGCGGGTCAGACCGTGACGTGCACGCGAGTCACGCTCGTCGTTCGGGCGCGTGACCGCGAGCGTGCCGTCGTCGTGCCGCTCCACGGAGATGGGCTCCACGACCGTATGCGTCAGCGACCCCTTGGGTCCCTTGACGGTGACCAGAGAACCGTCAACCGTCACGTCAACACCCGATGGGATGGCGATAGGCAGGCGTCCAATGCGCGACATGGCTCCCCCTCACCAGACGTAGGCGAGGACTTCCCCGCCTACGCCCTTCTGCGTAGCCTGGCGATCCGTGAGGAGGCCGGACGAGGTGGACAGGATCGCTACGCCGAGGCCACCGAGCACCTTGGGCAGAGCGGTGCTCTTGGCATAGACACGCAGGCCAGGCTTGGAGACACGGCGCAAACCGGCGATGGAGCGCTCGCGGCTCGGGCCGTACTTCAGCTCCAGGATCAGGCTCTTGCCCACCGTGGCATCCTCGACGGTCCAGCCGGCGATGTAGCCCTCCTGCTTGAGGATCTCGGCAATGCCCGCCTTGATCTTGGAGTGCGGCATCGTCACCGCATCGTGATACGCGGAGTTGGCGTTGCGCAGTCGCGCAAGCATGTCCGCGATCGGGTCGGTCATGGTCATGGCCATCAGGCCCTTCTCGCCGTGGTATCCCCGCGGGGACCTTCGGCGTCGTGGTTTACCAGCTGCTCTTGGTGATTCCGGGCAGTTGCCCTGCGTGTGCCATCTCGCGCAGGCAGATCCGGCACAGGCCGAACTTGCGGTAGACAGCGTGGGGTCGACCGCAGCGCGTGCAGCGCGTGTAGGCACGCACGGCGTACTTGGGCTTACGCCTCTGCTTCTCGATCAATGCCTTCTTCGCCACGGTCAGTTCTCCTTGAAGGGGAAGCCGAGGAGCCGCAGCAAGGCGCGCCCCTCTTCATCGTTGTCTGCGGTCGTGACCACCGTGATGTCCATGCCCCGGACCCGGTCGATCTTGTCCTGGTCGATCTCATGGAACATCGACTGCTCCGTGAGGCCGAAGGTGTAGTTGCCCCGCCCATCGAACTGCTTGGCGGACAGGCCTCGGAAGTCTCGGATTCGTGGAAGCGCAACCGATAGAAGGCGATCGAGGAACTCCCACATGCGATCGCCGCGCAAGGTGACGTGGGCGCCGATGGGCATCCCCTCGCGCAACTTGAACTGCGCAATGGACTTGCGGGCCTTGGTGACCTGCGGGCGCTGACCCGTGATCTCCGAGAGGTCGCGGATCGCACCCTCGATGAGCTTGGAGTCCTTCGCGGCGTCACCCACGCCCATGTTGACGACAACCTTCGTCACGCGAGGCACCTGCATGACGTTGTCGAAGGAGAACTGCTCCCGGAGTGCGGGGACGATCTCCTCGCGGTAGCGCGACTTCAGTCGCGGCATCTGGCGATCGGTCATGGTCGTCATCACAGGTCCTTGCCGGTCCGCTTAGAAACGCGCACGCTGCGCGTCGCCTCATACGTGCTGCCATCGGCTCGCCGCTTCTCGACCTTCTCCTTGCGGAAGCCGACCCGCGTCGGGCGATTGTCCTCCGGATCCACAACCATGACGTTGGAGACGTGGATTGGCGCCTCCGTGGTGATGATGCCGCCCGTCTTGGCGCCACGGTTGTTTTGGCCCACCTTGGTGTGCTTCTTGATGCGGTTGACGCCCTCGACGATCACACGGTCGGACTCGGGGAGGACCTCGATGACCTTGCCGGTGATGCCGCGATCCTTGCCGCTGATTACCTGGACGAGATCGCCCTTGCGGACGAAGAGGCTGGCCATGTCAGAGCACCTCCGGTGCCAACGAGATGATCTTCATGAAGCGCTTCTCGCGGAGCTCGCGACCAACTGGTCCGAAGATGCGCGTGCCGCGCGGCTCACCATCACCCTTGAGGATGACGGCTGCGTTCTCATCGAAGCGAATGTAGGAGCCGTCGGGTCGACGGTTCTCCTTGCGAGTGCGGACAACGACGGCCTTGACGACCTCGCCCTTCTTGACACCACCACCGGGGATGGCGTCCTTCACCGTAGCCACGATGATGTCACCGATGCCGGCATAGCGGCGTCCGGATCCGCCGAGGACGCGGATGCAGAGCAACTCCTTCGCACCCGTGTTGTCGGCGACCTTGAGCCGGGACTCTTGCTGGATCACGTCGTCTCCCCTACTTCGCCTTCTCGAGGATCTCCACGACGCGCCAGCGCTTGCTCGCCGACAGCGGCCTGGTCTCCATGAGCAGCACGCGATCACCAATGCCGCAGACATTCTGCTCGTCGTGGGCCTTCAACTTGCTCGTACGGCGGACAACCTTGCCGTAGAGCGGGTGCTTGAAGCGGTCTTCGACGGCGACGACGACGGTCTTGTCCATCTTGTCGCTGACCACGAGGCCCTCACGGACCTTGCGTGCGTTGCGCTCTGAGCTCACGTCCACCTTCTCGTCAATCATGCTGCACCGCCGACGTGCTCGACGGGAGTGATGCCGAGCTCACGCTCGCGCATCACGGTGTAGAGGCGCGCGATGTCCTTGCGCACCGCACGGAGTCGACCGTGGTTCTCGAGCTGGCCCGTGGCGCCCTGGAAGCGGAGGTTGAACAGCTCTTCCTTCGCCTCGCGCAGGCGTGTCACGAGATCCTCGTCCGTGAGGCCGCGGAACTCCTGGGGTGATGTACCGGCAGCCATCAGACCTCCGCAATATCGTCGCGACGCACGATCCGGCACTTCATGGGCAGCTTGTGCATGGCCCTCGTCAGTGCCGCGATGGCGGTCTTCTCGTTGGGGTAGTCGAGCTCGAACATCACGCGGCCGGGGTGGACGTTGGCCACCCACCACTCCGGTGAGCCCTTGCCGGAGCCCATGCGGGTCTCAGCAGGCTTCTTCGTGAGCGGGCGGTCAGGGTAGATGTTGATCCACACCTTGCCGCCGCGGCGGATGTGTCGCGTGATGGCGATACGCGCGGACTCGATCTGCCGGTTGGTGACGTACGCCGGCTCGAGTGCCTGCAGCCCGTAGGTGCCGAAGGTCACTTCGGTGCCGCCCTTGGCAGCGCCCGTGCGCTTCGGGTGGTGCTGCTTGCGGTGCTTGACCTTGCGTGGGATCAGCATGATCAGACCTCGCCCTCTGTCGGTGCGGGAGCCTCGGCGGCGACGGTCGCCGTCTCAAGGACCTCGTCATCGCGACGAAGGCCACGGCGCGGCCGCTCGGGGCGCTTGCCCAGGCGAGCAACAGCAGCGGCGGCCTCACGCTCGGCGCGACTCGCCGGGGCGTCGCCCTTGTAGATCCAGACCTTGACGCCGATGCGACCAAAAGTCGTGCGGGCCTCGTAGAAACCGTAGTCAATGTCGGCACGCAGGGTGTGCAGGGGCACGCGGCCTTCGCGGTAGAACTCCGTCCGGCTCATCTCCGCGCCGCCCAGGCGACCCGAAACCTGCACGCGAATGCCCTTGGCACCGGCCTTCATCGTGCTCTGCATGCCCTTGCGCATCGCGCGGCGGAAGGACACGCGGCTGGAGAGCTGCTCGGCGATCCCCTGCGCGACCAATTGCGCATCCATCTCGGGGTTCTTGACCTCGAGGATGTTGAGCTGCACCTGCTTGCCCGTGAGCTTCTCAAGGTCGGCTCGGATGCGATCGGCCTCGGCGCCACGGCGGCCGATGACGATTCCTGGGCGCGCAGTGTGGATGTCCACGCGCACTCGCTCACGGGTGCGCTCGATCTCCACCTTGCTGATGCCGGCACGCTCCATGCCCTTCGAGAGGAGCTTGCGAATCGCCACATCCTCCTCGACGTAATCGCGGTAACGCTGTCCAGCCTTGGCGCTATCGGCGAACCACCGGGACGTGAAGTCGGTCGTGATGCCGAGGCGGAAGCCGTGCGGGTTGACCTTCTGACCCATCTCAGCTCTCCTCTTCCGTGGCAGTGGCCTTGGCCGGTGCCTTCTTGGCTGCTGCCTTCTCTGCCGGTGCCTTCTTGACAGCGGCCTTCTTGGCCGGTGCCTTCCCATCGTCTGCCTTGGGCTTATCGGATGCCTTAGGGGCAGCCTTGGCGGTCGCCTTAGCGGAGGTGGACTTCTTGGCAGGAGCCTTCACCGGAGGGGCAGCCTCCACCGTCTCCAGGACCACCGTGATGTGGCTCGTCCGCTTCCGAATGCGGAAGGCGCGACCCTGCGCGCGCGGACGGAATCGGCGCATCGTCGGGCCTTCGTCGACGTATGCCTCGGTGACCACCAGCGAGGCGGGATCGAGGTTGTGATTGTTGGTCGCGTTGGCGATGGCGCTGTCAAGCACCTTCCCCACCGGCTCGCTCGCATCCTGCGGAGCGAAACGCAACACCGCCTGGGCATCAGCCGCGGGCAGACCTCGGATGAGGTCCACAACACGGCGTGCCTTCATGGGCGTGACACGGACGAACCGCGCCTGGGCCCTGGCTTCCATCGCTCTCCCCTTGCCTCTCGTGACTCTCGTGCTCTGCCCTGGGCCAGCGCTACTTGCGCTTGGCCTTCCGGTCTTCCTTGACGTGACCCTTGAAGGTGCGCGTGGGAGCGAACTCCCCCAACTTATGGCCGACCATCTGCTCGGTGACGAACACGGGCACATGCTTGCGGCCGTCGTGCACGGCGATCGTGTGCCCGAGCATGGCGGGCACGATCATGGACCGCCGGGACCAGGTCTTGATGACCTGCTGGCTCTTGGCCTCGTTCTGGGCGTCCACCTTCTTGAGCAGGTGGTCGTCCACGAAGGGACCCTTCTTCAAGCTCCTGGGCACAGTAGTCTCCTAGCGCTTCTTGCCGGTCTTGCGTCGACGGACGATGAACTTGTCGCTCGGCTTCTTGGCCTTGCGGGTGCGACCCTCGGGCTTGCCCTTGGGGTTGACAGGGTGGCGACCTCCGGAGGTCTTGCCCTCACCACCACCGTGCGGATGGTCGACCGGGTTCATAGCCACGCCACGCACCGTGGGGCGACGACCCTTCCAGCGCATGCGCCCGGCCTTGCCCCAGTTGATGTTGGACTGCTCAGCGTTGCCCACCTCGCCGACCGTGGCGCGCGAGCGCAGGTCGACGTTGCGAATCTCACCGGAGGGCATGCGCAGCTGCGCGTAGGGACCGTCCTTGGCGACCAGCTGCACGCTCGCGCCGGCAGACCGGGCGATCTTGGCACCCCCACCGGGACGAATCTCCACGGCGTGGATCACGGTGCCAACGGGGATGTTGCGCAGCGGCAGGTTGTTGCCGGGCTTGATGTCCGCCGAGGGGCCCGTCTCCACCGTGTCGCCCTGATTGAGCTTGTTAGGCGCGAGGATATAGCGCTTCTCGCCATCGGCGAAGTGCAGGAGGGCGATGCGCGCCGTCCGATTGGGGTCGTACTCGATGTGCGCGACCTTGGCGGGCACTCCGTCCTTGTCCGCGCGACGGAAGTCGATGACGCGGTAGGCGCGCTTGTGGCCGCCACCTTGGTGGCGAGTGGTGATCCGCCCCTGGTTGTTGCGGCCGCCCTTGTTGGGCAGCGGGCGGACGAGCGACTTCTCGGGCGTGGAGCGCGTGATCTCGACGAAGTCGGCCACGCTCGCGCCACGGCGACCGGGGGTCGTCGGCTTGAACTTGCGGATTCCCATGGTGTTCGTCCCTCGCCCTAGCTGACCGGTCCGCCGAAGATGTCGATGCGATCGCCCTGCGCCACGGACACGATGGCCCGCTTCGTGGCTGCACGGCGACCGAATCCGCGACGGGTGCGGATGCGCTTGCCCTCGCGGTTCATCGTGTTGACTGATGTCACGCGCACGCCGAAGACCTGCTCGACCGCGATCTTGATCTGGGTCTTGTTGGCATCGGGAGCGACGATGAAGGTGTACTTGTTCTCGTCGAGAAGCCCGTAGCTCTTCTCCGAGATGACGGGCGCGAGGAGCACATCGCGCGGATCGGCGATCCTCATGCCGACACCTCCGATTCGGTTGCAACGGCCTTGGCACCGCGGCCCTTGACCGGGCCGGCGATGAAGCTGTCGAAGGAATCCCTGGTGAAGACGACATCGTCGTTCACCAGGACGTCGTAGGTGTTGAGCTGGTCGGGTGCGACAACGCGGACGTTGGGGAGATTACGCACGCTCAGCCACGAAGCGACGTCATCGCGCTGTACGACGACCAGGAGGTTGGGGCGCTCGGTGATCTCGAGCAGGAAGGCCTGAGCGCTCTTGGTCGAGGGCTCGTCACCAGCCACCAAGGAGGTCACCACGTGGACTCGCCCTTCGCGTGCCCGATCAGACAACGCTCCCCGCAGGGCGGCCGCCTTCATCTTCTTCGGCGTGCGCTGGTCGTACGACCGAGGGGTGGGACCGTGCACCGTGCCACCGCCGGCGAACTGCGGCGCGCGAGTCGATCCCTGGCGCGCGCGGCCGGTGCCCTTCTGCTTGTAGGGCTTCCTGCCGCCACCGCTGACCTCGCCGCGGCTCTTCGTGTCGTGCGTGCCCTGCCGGGCCGCAGCGAGCTGGGCGACGACGACCTGGTGGATGAGGGGGACGTTGACCTGGACGTCAAAGATCTCCGAGGGAAGCTCGACGTCTCCCTGCGTCTTGCCCTCGGGGCCGAGGACCTTCACGGACGTCATGAGGACACCGCCTTCGAAGTCGTGCGGATGAGCACCAGCCCACCCTTGGGGCCGGGGACGGCGCCCTTGATGAGGACCAGCCCGCGCTCAGGATCGACCGCATGCACGGTGAGGCCCTGAGTCGTGTGCCGGATGGTCCCCATGCGGCCCGCCATGCGCACGCCCTTGAAGACGCGACCGGGCGTGGCGCAGGCGCCGATGGAACCGGGCTTGCGGTGGTTGCGATGTGCACCGTGCGAGGCGCCGACACCGCTGAAGCCGTGACGCTTCATGGTCCCCGCGAAACCCTTGCCCTTGGTGGTGGCCGTCACGTCGACGACCTCTCCCGCGGTGAAGGCCTCCGCTCCCACCTCTTGGCCCAGGGTGTACTCCGACGCGTCCGAGGTGCGCAGTTCCACGAGGTGTCGGCGGGGCGCCACACCCGCCTTGGCGAAGTGGCCCGCATCCGGCTTGTTCACGCGACGCGGATCGACGGCGCCGAAGCCCAGTTGCACGGCCGAGTAGCCATCGTGGTCAGGAGTGCGCACCTGCGTCACCACGCAGGGACCCGCCTTGACCACGGTCACCGGAACGACGCGGTTGTTCTCGTCCCACACCTGGGTCATGCCGAGCTTCTCGCCCAGCACTCCCTTGACTGTCCTATCCATCGTCATCGTCCTAGAGCTTGATCTCGATGTCGACGCCGGCCGGGAGATCCAGGCGCATGAGCGAATCGACGGTCTTGGGGGTGGGGTCGAGGATGTCGATGAGTCGCTTGTGCGTGCGCATCTCGAAGTGCTCCCGACTGTCCTTGTACTTGTGGGGCGACCTGATGACGCAGTAGACGTTCTTCTCAGTCGGCAGCGGCACCGGCCCCGCGACCTGCGCGCCCGTGCGAGTCACCGTATCGACGATCTTGCGCGCCGATGAATCGATGATCTCGTGGTCGTAGGCCTTGAGCCGGATCCGGATCTTCTGTCCCGCCATGGTGGCTTCCTTCGTGAGTCCGTGCCGCTGTCTGTCTCGGTCTGTCCAGGTCGTGCTGGCCGGGAAACGGGGGAGGCGCTAGGCGCCTCCCCCGCTCTCGACTACTTGAGGATCTTGGTGACGCGCCCCGCGCCGACGGTGCGACCGCCCTCGCGGATAGCGAAGCGAAGGCCGTCCTCCATAGCGATGGGCTGGATGAGGTCGACCTTCATCTCGGTGTTGTCACCGGGCATGACCATGTCCTTGCCATCGGGCAGGTGAACAACGCCCGTGACGTCGGTCGTCCGGAAGTAGAACTGCGGACGGTAGTTGTTGAAGAACGGCGTGTGGCGGCCGCCCTCGTCCTTGCTCAGGATGTAGACCTGGGCCTCGAACTCGGTGTGAGGGGTGATCGAGCCCGGCTTGCAGCACACCTGGCCGCGCTCAACGTCCTCACGCTTGGTGCCGCGCAGGAGCAGGCCGACGTTCTCTCCCGCCTGGCCCTCGTCGAGGAGCTTGCGGAACATCTCGACGCCGGTGACCGTGGTCTTCGCCGGGGGTCCGGGACGGATGCCGACGATCTCGATCTCCTCGTTCACCTTGACGATGCCGCGCTCGATGCGGCCGGTCACGACAGTGCCGCGGCCGGTGATGGTGAACACGTCCTCGACGGGCATGAGGAAGGGCTTGTCGACCTCACGCTCGGGGGTGGTGATGTAGGAATCGACCGCTCCCATGAGCTCCATGATCGACTCGCCCCACTTCTCGTCGCCATTGAGCGCCGGGAAGGCAGCAACGCGCACGACGGGGATGTCGTCGCCGGGGAACTCGTAGGTCGACAGGAGCTCGCGGACCTCCATCTCAACGAGCTCAAGGAGGTCCTCGTCATCAACCATGTCGCACTTGTTCAGGGCGACGACGATGGCGGGCACGCCGACCTGGCGAGCCAGGAGGACATGCTCCTTGGTCTGGGGCATCGGGCCGTCAGTGGCGGCGACCACAAGAATCGCTCCGTCCATCTGGGCAGCACCGGTGATCATGTTCTTGATGTAGTCGGCGTGACCCGGGCAGTCCACGTGGGCGTAGTGACGGGCTTCCGTCTGGTACTCCACGTGCGCGATGGAGATCGTGATGCCGCGCTGACGCTCCTCCGGGGCCTTGTCGATCTGATCGAAAGGCGTGAAGGGGTTGATGTCGGGCATCTTGTCGTGCAGGACCTTGGTGATCGCCGCGGTCAGCGTCGTCTTGCCATGGTCGATATGCCCGATGGTGCCGATGTTCACGTGCGGCTTGGTCCGCTCGAACTTCGCCTTCGCCACGGTGGGCTCCTCTTCGTTTCGGTCCGTCCGGCTGTCGCGGATCGGGTGTTGTCTGGTTGTTTAACTGTTCTTCGATCCGCGACTATTCGCCGCGAGCTTTTGCGATGATCTCCGTCGCCACGTTGGTCGGAACCTGGGCGTAGGAGTCGAACTGCATGGTGTAGCTGGCCCGGCCCTGGGTCCTGCTGCGCAGGTCGCCCACGTAGCCGAACATCTCGGAGAGAGGCACGAGCGCGCGCACGATGCGCGCCCCCGCCCGCTCATCCATGGCCTGGATCTGGCCACGGCGGGAGTTGAGGTCGCCGATGACGTCGCCCATGAAGTCCTCGGGCGTGGTCACCTCCACGGCCATCATCGGCTCGAGGAGCACGGGGCCGGCCTTGCGGGCGGCCTCCTTGAAGACCATCGAGCCGGCGATCTTGAAGGCAAGCTCCGAGGAGTCGACCTCGTGGTACGCACCATCGAGGAGGGTGACCTTGAGATCGACCATGGGGTAGCCAGCGAGGACGCCGTACTCCATGGCCTCCTGGCAACCCGCGTCCACCGACGGGATGTACTCGCGCGGGATGCGTCCGCCGGTGACCTTGTTCTCGAACTCGTAGCCGCCCTCGCCCTCGGTGTTGGGCGCAAGCGTGATCTGCACCTTGGCGAACTGGCCGGAGCCACCCGTCTGCTTCTTGTGGGTGTAGTCGACCTTGTCGACGGTCTTGGTGATGGTCTCGCGGTAGGCGACCTGCGGCTTGCCGACATTGGCCTCGACCTTGAACTCGCGGCGCATGCGGTCGACGAGGACCTCGAGGTGCAGCTCGCCCATGCCGGAGATGATCGTCTGACCGGTCTCCTCGTCGCTTTGGACGCGGAAGGTCGGATCCTCCTCGGCCAGGCGCTGGATCGCCGTACCGAGCTTCTCCTGGTCACTCTTGGTCTTGGGCTCGATGGCCACCGAGATGACCGGGGCCGGGAAGCTCATCGACTCGAGGACCACGGGCTTAGCCGGGTCGCACAGGGTCTCTCCCGTGGTGGTGTCCTTGAGTCCCATGACCGCAACGATGTCGCCCGCGCCCACAGCGTCGATCTCTTCGCGCTTGTTGGCGTGCATGCGATAGATCTTGCCGATGCGCTCCTTGCGGTCCTTGGTGCTATTGAGGACCGCGGTGCCCGTCTCAAGACGGCCGGAGTAGATGCGGACGTAGGTGAGCTTGCCCAGGTGCGGGTCGCTCATGATCTTGAAGGCCAGCGCCGAGAAGGGCTCGTCATCGTTGGGCTTGCGCTCGATGGCCTCGTCCTCGTTGCCCGGCTTGTGCCCCTCGATGGCGGCGACGTCGAGCGGCGAGGGGAGGTATGCCACGACAGCGTCGAGCATGGGCTGGACACCCTTGTTCTTGAACGCCGAGCCGGTGAGGACGGGGGTGAGCTTGTCGGCGAGGGTCGCGCGGCGAATGCCGGCCTGGATCTCCTCGACGGAGAGCTCCTCGCCCTCGAGGAACTTCTCCATGACAGCGTCGTCGTTCTCCGCGAGCGTCTCCAGGAGCTTCTCGCGCCACTCGGCCGCCTGGTCGGCCATGTCGGCGGGGATGTCCTCGATGACGTAGTCCTCGCCCTTTTGGGTCTCCCCGCGCCAGGTGAGTGCACGCATCCCCACGAGGTCGATGACTCCGAGGAAGTCGGACTCAGCCCCGATGGGGATCTGGAGGACCAGAGGGGTGGCCCCGAGTCGATCGGAGATCATGCCAACGCACATGTAGAAATCGGCGCCCGTGCGGTCGAGCTTGTTGACGAAGCAGATACGGGGGACGTTGTAGCGGTCGGCCTGGCGCCACACGGTCTCGGACTGGGGCTCCACGCCTGCAACGCCGTCGAAGACGGCTACGGCACCGTCGAGGACGCGCAGCGACCGCTCGACCTCGACCGTGAAGTCGACGTGTCCGGGCGTGTCGATGATGTTGATCGTGTAGCCCTTCCACTCGCACGTCGTGGCGGCGGAGGTGATGGTGATCCCGCGCTCCTGCTCCTGCTCCATCCAGTCCATGGTGGCGGCACCCTCGTGGACCTCACCGATCTTGTAGTTGATGCCGGTGTAGAAGAGGATGCGCTCGGTCGTCGTGGTCTTGCCCGCGTCGATATGCGCCATGATCCCGATGTTGCGGACCTTGGCGAGGTCGAGCTTGGTCGCGGTGGACACCTACAGACTCCTTATTCGCTTCTTCGTTGCCTCGGCGCCGACTACCAGCGGTAGTGGGCGAACGCCTTGTTGGACTCGGCCATCTTGTGGGTGTCCTCGCGCTTCTTGACGCTGGCGCCAAGGCCATTGGAGGCGTCGAGAATCTCGTTCATGAGGCGCTCGGTCATCGTCTTCTCACGACGCTGCCGCGAGTAGGAGATGAGCCAGCGCAGCGCCAGGGTCGTGCTGCGGCCGGCCTTGACCTCGACCGGCACCTGGTACGTCGCGCCGCCCACGCGGCGGGAGCGGACCTCGAGGGTCGGCTTCACGTTGTCGAGGGCGCGCTTGAGCGTCGCGACAGGATCGGTGCCCGTCTTCTCGCGGCATCCCTCGAGAGCGCCGTAGACGATGGCCTCCGCGGTCGAGCGCTTCCCATCGAGGAGCACCTTGTTGATGAGCTGCGTGACGACCGGGGAGTTGTAGACCGGATCAATGACAATCGGCCGCTTGGCAGCCGGGCCCTTGCGCGGCATCAGCCCTTCTCCTTCTTCGCGCCGTAGCGGGAGCGAGCCTGCTTGCGACCCTTCACGCCCTGGGTGTCGAGGGCGCCGCGGATGATCTTGTAGCGGACACCGGGCAGGTCCTTCACACGTCCGCCGCGGACGAGCACGATCGAGTGCTCCTGGAGGTTGTGCCCGACACCGGGGATGTAGGCAGTGACCTCAACGCCGGACGAAAGACGGACGCGAGCGACCTTGCGCAGCGCAGAATTCGGCTTCTTGGGCGTGGTCGTATAGACGCGCGTGCAGACACCCCGTCGCTGGGGGCTGCCCTTGAGCGCCGGCGTCTTGCTCTTCGCGACCTTGTCCTGCCGGCCCTTGCGGACCAGCTGCTGGATCGTGGGCACTGCTTCTCC